>JAICEP010000017.1 GCA_025924095.1 Sorangium sp. | reverse complement strand
TACCTCGGGGAGGTGCTCGATCTCGACCGCGTCCAGCCGGTCCGCGCCCACGGCACGCGCGGGCTGAACCGGGTGCTCCGCCAGTTCACCGAGGACTCGCCAGAAGCGGTGTTCGCGCCGTACCGAGGGCGGCCTCCGCGCCGCCGGACACGCTCATAGACGCTCTAACGCCCCTCTCCCTCGGCCGGCTCCCTTGTTGCCTTGTGCGCCCCTGGCCGGCACGCGATGAGCCCGAGCCCCTCGTGCGCGATGGTCGCGCCAGCCAGCGCTGTGATTTCACTCACGTCGTACGCGGGCGCGACCTCCACGACGTCCATGCCGACGAGCGCGATGCCCTGGAGCCCCCGCAGGATCTCCAGCGCGACCGCGGTGGACATCCCCCCGCAGACCGGCGTGCCGGTGCCGGGCGCGAAGCTCGGGTCGAGGAAATCGATGTCGAACGTCAGGTAAACCTCGTGGTCCCCGACGATATTACGAACGTGCTCGATCACCGCCCTCGCGCCATGGCGATGAACCCAGGGCGCGTCGAGCACCTGGAAGCCGAGCGTATCGGCGTTGTAGGTGCGGAGCCCGATCTGCGCCGAGCGGCTGGGCTCCACGAGGCCCTCCCGCGCCGCGTGGAAGAACATGGTGCCGTGATCGACCCGACCCGATCCGACCTCGTCGCTCCACGTGTCGGAGTGAGCGTCGAAATGGATCAGCGAGAGCTTCCCGCGGCGCTTGGACACGGCGCGCAGGATCGGGTAGCTCACGAAGTGATCCCCCCCGATCGAGAGGGGCGTCACCCCGGCGTCGAGGATCCGGCCGATGTGCTCCTCGATGGCGACAGGGCTCTCCTCCGGACGCCCGTAATCCCAGACGCAGTCGCCATAGTCCACCACGGCGAGCCGGTCGAGCGGATCGAACTCGTAGCCGTAAGGGCGGTTCCACGCGAGCTGCGCCGAGGCCTCCCGCACCGCGCGCGGGCCGAAGCGCGTCCCTGGGCGGTTGCTCGTCGCCGTGTCGAGCGGGATGCCGGTGACCGCCACGTCGACGCCCGTCAGGTCGCGCGTGTACTTGCGACGGAGGAAGGAGAGCGCGCCGCTGTAGGTCGGCTCGCGCCGGATGCCATGGAGGCTATCGGCCGTGAACGCGTTGTCTACGATCATGCCTCTCGCACGAGGAGTGGTCTTGGAGCGATGATCTTCCATAGGGGTCCTTACGTTCAGCTCGACGCGCTCCACGTCGTCGCATCGGGCGCCTTGGGCGCGGTGCGCTCCGGTGGCAGCGAGCTACGCCGTGCGCTCCGGCCGGGCTCGTCGCGCACGCGTCGGGGACGCGCCGGCGAGACGAGCGCCGCGCCGGAGTGACACGTCGATTGCAACGAAGCATTCTGTTTGCAAGGGAGTCCACGCAGCGGCCCAGATTCCAGCTCGGGCGTGCGCTCGACACCGGCGCGTCGCGCAGGACTGGCATCGGCAGGATCGGAGGCTGAGCACCTCGTCGGCGCCATCGCCTCGCGCTCAGTTCGACTTCACGGCCGCCCAGACCTCGTCGTAGAGCTTGGCCGACTCGCCGAGATCGCGATGGTGCTCCAGGCGGCTCGCCTGCTCACCCGTCGGATAGATGAGCTGGTTCGTCCGGTCTTCGACCGGCAGCTTGGCCTGCGCGGCGCTGTTCGGGGTCGCGTACTTCGTCATCGTCGAGAGCTGCGCGCCGCCGTCGGGGGTCAGCATGTAATTGATGAACTTGTGAGCCAGCTCGGGGTGGGGCGACTTGGTGGGCACGGTCATCACGTCGACCCAGATCACGGAACCTTCCTTCGGAATGACGAGGGCGAGGCGATCCTTGTCCTCCCAGACCACCTTCTGCGCGTCCCCGTTCCAGACGACCGCCATGTCGACGGAGCCGCCCTTCACGTCCTGCGTCGCGCCGATGCCGCCCTTGAAGCCGAGGCACTTCGGATTGCTCTTGGCCTCCTTGAGGATGCGCCCGGCCTCCCGGATCTCTTCAGGCTTCGACGTGTTGCTGGAAAATCCCTTGTACTTCAGCGCCGCGCCGACCATGTCCCGCATCTCGTCGATCAGCACGAACGTGCCCGGCGTCTTCTGGGCGTCGAAGAGCACTCCCCACGTCGGATCCATGTTGGGGATCTTCTTCTTGTTGTAGATGATCGCGACAGTGCCCCACTGGTAAGGGATAGAATACTTGTTGCCCTCGTCGAAGTTCGGGCCCGAAAACCGCGACTCGAGGTTCTTCAGGTTGGGGAGCTGGGCGTGATCCAGGGGGCGGATGAGCCCGCGCCGCGCGAGCCGCCCGCTGGCGTGGGCCGCCATCACGACGACGTCGTACTGCGCGTCGGCGCCCGCATAGGCGAGCTTGCTCTCCATCTCCTCGGTGGAGTCGTAGATCGTGAGCCGCAGACGGGCGTTGCTCTGCGTCTCGAAGTCCTTGATGCTCTTGTCGTCCAGGTAGTTCGGGAAGATGAGGACGCTGAGCTCGGAGGGCTGAGCCGCAGCTTCCTTCGCGCCCGACTCTGCACGTGCTTCAGCAGGAGCCTTATCTTTGCTGCAGGCGGCGACAGATAGGACACCCAACAGAATGGCTAGTACCATCAGGGGTCGACGTTGAGTTTTCATAAGTTGTCCTTTCTCCAGCGGCTCAAGGCGGACAGGCCTGCGGGTGTTCGCTGGCGCGATGCTGGCCTCTGTGATCTCCGGAAGCGCCGACCAGCGGAGCGCCTCTGCGGACCGAGGCCGCCATCGGCCGGTAGGACGCGCGCGGGATGCCGGGCAGCCCCAGCCGCAACCCTATGGATCGTGGAATGCAAGCGCGCGTCCCCTTGTCAAGGGAAATGTGTTGCACAGCAAGCGACACGACTGGCCTTCTCATTCGGAGCGAAACCACGACTGTTCGCAAGCTTAGGCGAATCGTACATTCCGTGGCTCTGAATCCGAAAGAGATCGTCGAAATTGCATTCAAATGTGCGCTCGCCGCGCCTCCTCGCGCCTCTGGGATAGCGCCTGCACGAGATTGTTCTCCCCCAGGTGAAACGGGGCGCGGCACGGCAATCCGTGTTTCGACGCTACCGGAACACAGGACCGCAGCGCTCGCAGGCTGCGCTCGGTGGTCGTGCGCGATCGGATCTGCGGGGGCCAGGTGCTCACGCGTGCAGCATTGAAGAGCGGACACGCCGGCGCCCCGGCGCGCGGCGCGCACCGGCGGGAGGCGTACTGCCGTCGCACCATGCTGCAAGCGAGTCTCCACGGGAACGCAACGCTCCAGGCCGAGTCGATCGAGTTTAGTTGAACAGCGATTTCACGGGCCCCGTCGAGTGCACGATCCTCCGGGCCAGCAGCGTGACCACGAAGTGATGGAAGGCCGCGGCCAGCTCGGGCGCCTCCTCCGTCATTCGATGCAGCGCCTCCTCGGTGAGCCGGTAGAGCGTGGACTGCCGGCTGGCGGTGACCGTCGCCGACCGCTTCTCGCCCATGTAGAGCCCGGACTCGCCAACGACCGACCCCGGCCCCATCGTGCGGAGCCGCTTCACCTTCTTCCCGTCGATCTCGAGCCAGGCCGTGAGCTCTCCGTTCTCGATGAGGTAGAGGTCCTTGGAGATGTCCCCTTGCCGGAACAGGTCGAACCCCGCGGGGGCCTCGACGCGCTCCAGGTAGTTAAGAAAGCGGAGCATCTCCGGCCTGCCGTTGAAGACATCCTGGAGGTCGTAGAAGAGCATGGGCGGCGGCAGCATGCTCGGGGGCGCCTCCTGGATGATCTCGTTCTCACACGCCTCCAGACCGCGGTCCAGATCCGGGTAGATCCGGCACTGGTCGTCGTTCTCGATCACGACCTCGCCGCGCTCGAGGTGGTTCCTGATGTCCGCCGGGACCTCGGTGAGGATGAGCCTCACGCCGTTCGCCTTCGCCAGCCGGCGGAGCCGGAGGAAGCTGGCGATGGCCGAGGAGTCGAGCCCGTTGACGTGCCGGAAGTCGAGGAGCAGATACCGTATCTCCCCGTCCGTGCTCTGGATGCGCTGCTGAGCGCTGACGAGGAGGTTGTACGCCGTCCCGAAGAAGACATAACCCTGGAGCTGGAGGATGTACAGCTGCTTGGCTCGCTCCAGCAGCGTCATTTCCTCGCCGTCGCTGCGGGCCACGTTGCTGCGGAGGTGCAGGCCGGAGATGGCGTTGCGGATCACCTCGATGCGGCTGTAGCTGAGCGCGAACAGGATGAGCGACACCCCGAGCCCCACGGCGACGCCGAGGAGGAAGCCCCAGACGGCGACGACGAGGAGGATGAGCACCACGACGAGGTACTCGGTCCGGCGCAGCCGGAAATAGCCCTCGTACAGCGTGTTGATCAGGAAGTGGAAGCCGAGGTACGCGATGAGCCCCCCGAGCACCGGGCGCGGGTAATAGCTGATCGCGTCGGCGCCGATGACCAGCACGAGCCCGCTGACCGACGCCGCGAAGAGGCCCGCGAGCCGGGTGTTCGCGCCGGTCTTGAAGTTCATCGACGACTCGGGCATCGACATGTACCCGACGACGCACCCGAACATGCTCCCGACGATGTTCGCGACCCCGGTGGCCCGCAGCTCCCGATCGAGGTCGATCTCCTGCTCGGTGGCGAGCTCCACGCCGGACGCGCTCAGGAGCACGGTGATGGCCGCCATGACCGTCACCGCCACCATGTTGCCGCCGCTGTCGAACAGGACCGGCCAGTTCACCTTCTTGAGGTCGGCGGCCTCCACGGGAGGCCAGAGCGCCTCGCGCGGGAACGGCCCGAGGAGCCACCCGTCCGCGAAGGCCTGCGTCACGTTGGAGTCGGAGATGTAGAGGATGAGGTAGAAGACGCCGGTCGACCCGACGAGCAGGATCGGCAGGAGCAGGAGGTTCGTGTAGCGCCGGAGGAGCGCCACGAGGAGCACACCGAACACGAGGCCGGTGAGGACCTTGTCCAGCGAGCTCGAGAACAGGTCGGGGAGCATGTTCAGCGTGGCCGGCTTGCCGGACATGACCGAGAGCGACCCCTGGACGAGCAGCCAGCCGGCGCCGGCGAGGAAGCCGCCGGCCACGGGATAGGGGATGAAGCGGACGAGCACCCCGAGGCGGAGCAGGCCGAGCAGCAAGAAGAAGCCGCCGGCGACGACCGACGTGAGCGCGATCGCGACGATCACCGTCGGGAACGCGTCGGCGTTCGGGTCGATCTTGTGGACGCCCGCCGCGATGGCCGAGGCCATCGAGGCGAAGATGACGGCCGCGTCCTCCTGCGGGGCGGCGATGACGGGGCGGAAGGAGCTGAGGAGGGCGACGATCACCCCGACGATCACGGAGCTGACAAGGAAGATCCCGATGCCCTTCGACAGCCGGTCCGCGAAGTCGTGCGTGAACACGAGCGCGGCCAGCGAGATGTCGAAGGTGACGACCAGCGTCCCCGAGACCGCGGCGGCCAGGAGCGCCTGGACCAGCTTCCGCCGCTTCGCCGACCCGCGCCGCTCCTCGCGCACCGGCTCCGCAACGTCCCCTGCTTCCTGCTGTGTCATGCTCTTGAGAGACCTCCCGGACGATGTGGCGAAACCCGCGCCGCTCTAGGCCGGAGGGGCGCTAGCGCCGCTCCCCAGGCGAGCCGAGCATAGCGATTCTGCAGCCGGGCAGGTATGCGGCAGCGAGGGTCGCGACGACGATGCTGGCGGCGTGGCGGGCGGGGGGGCACCGAGGCCCCCCGCGCCGGCTCAAGAGGCACCCAGCTCACGCTCGATCGCCGCGGCCTGCTCCTGCAGGGCCTCCGCCTCGCCGAGGTGGCCGCTCAGCCGGTGCAGCTTCGCGAACTCGGCGAGGAGCCTCGCCTCCTCGCGCCGGTTGCCGACCTGCCGCTCGACCGCGATCGCGCGCGCATAGAGCGTGCGGGCGGCGTCGTATCGGCCCTGGACGGCGTAGGCCATCCCGAGGCTCGCGAGCGTGAGCCCCTCGGTCGGCAGATTGCCCGCCTCGCGCGCGGCGCGCAGCCCCTCTTCCCAGTACGTGCGCGCGTCGTCCGGCTGCTGCATCGCCCAGTGCGTGCGGCCGAGGCCGAGGAAGCCGAGCGCCTCCGACGCGCGATCGCCGAGCTTCTGCGCGTCGGTGAGCACGCGGATGTGCTCCTGCCGCGCCTCCTGGAACCGCCCCCTCGCCTCGAGGACGTCGCGGGCGAACTCGTAGCGCACGATGACGCTCTCGGGCGTCGGCTCCGGCGAGAGCTTGAAGTAGACGCGGTAGAGGCGCGTCGCCTCCTCGTGGGCGTAGCGCGCGGCCGCCTTGCGCGCGCCCGCGAGGAAGTAGCGGCGCGCGTGATCCACCTTGCCCGCGCGGCGCCAGTGGCGCCCGAGCGCCACGAGCTGGTCCTCGAGGTCGTCGCCGTACAGGCTCTCGATCGCCTCGGCGGCGAGCCGGTGGAGCTCCTGCAGGCGCGCGCGCGACTGCATCTCGTAGGCCGCGTTGCGGAGGAGCGCGTTGCTGAACTGGAAGCGCCGCTCCGTCATCTGCGACCAGATGCACTGCGCCTCGCCGATGCGCACGTGCTCCTCGAGCACGGAGGCGTCGGGGAGCATCAGCGCGAGCACGCGCAGGTCGAACTCGCGCCCGAGGACGGCCGCGGCGACGATCGTCTGCTTCACCTTCGCGTCGAGCCGGTCGAGCCGCGAGATGAGCAGGCTGTTCACGTTCTTCGGCGGCATGAACGTGTTCGAGATCGAGATGGAGCTCGAGCTCGAGCCGTAGCGCCCGTCCTCGAGCCAGTAGGCGAGGATCTCCTGCGCGAAGAACGGGTTGCCGCCCGCCGTCTCGCAGAGGAGCGTCGCGAGCATGTCCGGCATCGGGCCGCCGAAGAACGGGACCGCGAGCGCGAGGAGCTGCTCGCGCGGCAGCGGCTTCAGCTCGATCACCTTCTCGGAGATCCCGGGATCGAGCGGGATGCGCACCGGGGTGCCGTCGTCCTTGCGCCGCGTCGTGCAGATGATCGCGATCGGCAGCCCCCGGCACGCGCGCGCGATCACGCGCACCGCCTCGAGCGAGTCCTCGTCGGCCCAGTGCGCGTCCTCGAGGTGCAGGATCACCGGCTGGAGCGACGCCTCGGCGAGGAACACGAAGCTCAGCGCCGAGAGCGTGCTCGTGTACCGGAGCTTCGGGTGCAGGCGCTCGTACGGCGAGTCCTCCCAGCGGATGCCGATGAGCGCGGCGAACACCGAGCGCGCGCGGTCGAGCTCGCGCTTCAGCGCGGCCTGGCTCTCGGGCAGCCGCTCGAGGAGGTACTCGAACGCGTCGTCGAAGTTCGTGAGCTTCTCTTCCTTGCCGAGCGCGGAGGACTCCCAGAAGTACTCCTTCAGCGCGAACTCGAACGCGTTCAGCGAGCTCTGGAGCGTCTGATCGCAGCGCGCGTCGATCCACAGGAAGGGCCGGTCGGTCTGGTGCTCCTCGCACCGGTGGCGGAAGCGCTGCACGAGGTAGCTCTTCCCGAGCCCCGGCTCGCCGTCGATGTAGGTGATCCCGGCCGGCTTGCCCTCGAAGATCGGCCCGACGTAGCGCGCGAGCTGCTCGATCTCCGCCTCGCGGCCGATGAGGCCGAGGTCGTAGAACTCCTTCTGGACCGAGATGCGGCGGCGCTCCAGCGAATAGACGAGGATGGGCAGGTCGAAGCCCTTGAACCGGAAGATGTTCTCCGTCGTCCACTGGTAGCTCGTCTCGCCGGCGCGGAAGACCTGCTCGTCGGCCCAGATCGCCGACCAGGGGGCCTTCGCGACGAGGCGCGCGGCGAGGTTCGTCGCGCGGCCGATGCACGCGAACTCGTTGCGCTCGGTGCCGCCGTTGAAGCCGGCGTAGCGGACGTCGCGCGTGATCCCCGCGCGGAGGCGCATCTGCCGGAGGCCGCGCTTCTTCAGCTCGAGCGCGAAGTCGAGCGCGCGATCGTTGTCGTTCTCGTGGGTGATCGGGGCGCCGAAGTGGATCAGCGCGGCGATGCCGAGATCGCCCGCGTCGATGCCGGTGAAGGTGCCGCCGTAGAGCTCCGAGAGCTCGTGGAGGAGGCGCGTGAGCTCCGCGAAGCTCGGGATCTGCTCGAACGAGAGGAAGACGCTCGTGACGTTGCGGAACTCGCCCTCGGGGGGCATGTCGGCGACGCCCCTCGCCACGAAGGCGGTGCCCTCGCCGCGCGGCGGGTGCCTCGGGACCTGCGGCATCCTGGGCGCCGGCACGTCGCCGAGCTTGTAGACGCCCTCGCCGTGGTACTTCGCGCTCGCGGGCGGGATGCGATCGCAGAGCGCGCGGTCGAGGAGGATGTCCCCCTTCTGCGCCTGCCGCTCGATCGCGACGCACGCGGCGAGCGCCTGCCCGTGGAAGTGGTAGTAAGCGCGCTCCGGGGAGATGCGGACGATGCCCCACTCGACCGAGCCCCACGCGAGCCCCATCCGGAACGAGAACGGGAAGCTGCCGAAGGGCGTGTCGCGCTCGGGGTGCTCGGCGAAGAGATCGCGCATCGAGAGCGCCGCGCCGAGCACGTACTCCGCGACCTTGCGGTCCGGCGTGTCCTGGAACAGCGCCGTGAACGCGTCGCCCGCGAAGTTCGTGATGAAGCCCCCGGCGTGGTGGACCGCGGCGATGAGCGGGTCGAAGTAGTACCGGAGCGTGCCCGCGAGCGTCTCGGCGCCCGCGCGCCCGTGCTGCATCAGCTTCTCCGTGAGCTCGGTGAAGCCGGGGATGTCGATCATCAGCACCGCCCCCGTGAAGCTGCCCTCGGTGTTGCCGAGAGCGTCTTGCTGGATGATGAAGTCGGGGACGAGCGGGTTCATTTCCTTGCTCCTCAGCAACGGATCCCGCTGGGAATCGGCCTGGGAAGCGCGTCTGCGGGACGCAGAGCCTGGAGTCTACTGCCGGCGGGAACAGATGAATACCGGGATCTTCGATCGGCGGTGACGTCGCCAGCCCGCGCGATGCAGGCCCGGCTCTGCGCGGGCTGGTCGCGACGCTGCGCGGGCTGGTCGTGACGCTGCGCGGGCTGGTCGTGACGCTGCGCGGGCTGGTCGTGACGCTGCGCGGGCTGGTCGTGACGCTGCGCGGGCTGGTCGTGACGCTGCGCGGGCTGGCGCGCATGCGCCCGTCCCGCAGAGCGCGGCACACCGGCGCCTCGCGGGGGGTTCCCCTCGGCGGAGAGCCTGGAACAAGGCGCCTCCACGTCGGCACGGACATCCGCCCGGAGCGGCCGCGCCGAGAGGACAGACGGGTAGACGGCGATGAGGCGTGCGGGGCGCTGGAAGGTCATCGTTCGATTTGAATGTCCAGCGGCCGGGGAGGAGGGGGCGGCGCGTCGGGCGACGGCGTGGGCCTCGGGGCCGGCCGCGGGGAGTAGGGTCGCGACACGGGAGCCGCCTGGGGCGGCGGCGTGGGCGCGGGCGGCGTGGGCGCGGCCGGCGTGCTCGTCGGCGCGGCCGCGCGCTTCGTGAGCGTGGCGACCAGGCGAACGGACTGATCCGAGGGGCCCTGGACGATCGAGTACGGCTCGTATTCCGCCTGCCGGACGGTCAGCCGGCGCGGGTTGGCGCGCACCGAGCTGTTCGAGATCGAGAGCTGGAGCGGCGTGTTCCCGAGGAGCTTGCCGTCCTCCAGGACCTCGGCGCCCGAGGGCATGGACTCGACCATCAGCACGAACGTCGCGACGTCGGCGGGCGGCGGCGGTGGCGGCGCGACCTGCGGCTTCTCCGGCTGCGTCGCGACCGGCGCCGGCTCGCCGGAGCGCATCTGCGACATCGCGATCCCGATGCCCGCGACGGCGAGGACCCCCGCCGCGACCAGCACGACGCCCTTGCGGCCCTGCGGCGCCGCGTCGGCCGGACGCGAGGCGGCGCCGAGCGACGCGTCGTCCACCTGCGAGGCCGAGCCGGAGGACGACGACGGCGGCGACGGGCTCGCGGGGATCGCGGTCATCACGCGCACGGGCGGCATCGGCGTCGGCATCCTGCCGGTCCCGCCGGAATCCATGGTCACGAGGCCCGTCGAGCCGAACGCCGGGGACAGGCCCATCGCCTGCGCGCACTCGCCGAGGCCGCGGATGAAGGCCTCCATGTTGACCGGGCGGCCGTCCGGCTCCTTCGACAGGCAGCGCAGCACGAACGCCTCGAGCGGCTCGGGCACGTCGGCCTCGGGGTTGCGCTCGCGCATCCGCGGGACGGGCTGCTGCAGGTGGGCGATCAGGATCTGGACCGAGTTCTGCGCCTCGAACGGGACCTTCCCGCAGAGCATCTGATAGACGATCACGCCCAGCGAGTACACGTCCGTCCGGAGATCGACCTTGCCGTGCGAGATCTGCTCGGGCGACATGAAGCGCGGGGAGCCGAGGAACGAGCCCTGCTGCGTGAGCTCCTCCGAGTCGTCGGCGAGCACCTTCACGAGGCCGAAATCGAGGATCTTGACGAGCTCCCCGGTGTCCTCGCCGGGGACGAGCATGACGTTCGACGGCTTCAGGTCGCGGTGCACCACCCCGTGCTTGTGCGCCTCGCGCAGCCCGCGCGCGATCTGCCGGGCGACGCCCATCGCGTCGGGCGCCGACAGCCGGCCGGCCTTGCGCAGCCGCCGGAAGAGCGTCTCGCCCTCGAGGAACTCCATGGCCATGAAGTACCGCTCGGGCTCCATGTTCTCGACTCGGCCGTAGTCGAAGACCGTGACGATGTTCGGGTGCTGGAGCCTGGCGAGGATGCTCGCCTCGAGGAAGAAGCGCTTATGAAAGTTGGGGTCGATTTGATTCGATGCGTTCGTCGGCGTCAGGACCTTGATCGCGACCTGCCGCTCGAGGGCGATCTGCTCTCCGCGATAGATGACGCCCATGCCGCCCGTCGCGAGCAGGGAGTGGACCTTGAACTTCTGATTCAAGACCTTTCCCAGCAGCGGGTCCGACTCTCCGCTGGCCGAGGCACCGTCCGAAAGCTTCTCCGCCGTGCTCATGGCCTGTGTCTCTTTCCCCTTCCCATCCCGCTGGCCCCCACTGCTGGCACTCGGGGAAAGCGTACCCCGCGCCCATCACGCGCCGCCTGACGTTCGGCTAACGTGCAACCTATTTGCGACTTACGTCCTGGTTTACGTTCAGGTGCAAATTCTGGGACCTGCCCTCGCTGCGGCACCGCCCGCGCTCGTCGGCTTGGCTTCCGGACCGGCTGCGGCACGTTTGAGCTCAGCCTACCGTAAGCCGCGAGCCGATCCAACCCAGCTGCTGAAGATGACATTCGTTGGCTACCCGACCACACGCTGTGGGCGTGTGCCCCCGGCCCGGACGCTGGTCCCTGAACGAGCTTGCTGCATGGGCGGATGTACCCGTACTCTGGCCGGGTCCCCGATGCCGCCGCAGCACTTTATCCGATGCCAGGCGTGCGGGTTGCCGCACCCGTCGGACACCCAAAGGTGCCCGGTGCACGGCACGGCGCTCACGCCGAGCATCGCCCCGCCCTCCTCGACGCGGGTGCCGCCAACGAGCAGGGGCGAGTCGGGGTGGCCGATGGACGGCCCGCTGCCGCCAGATACCGATCCCGATCAGCCCCGGCCGACGAAGGAGGCCCCGCTCATCGGCCGGCTTCTGCACGACCGGTACCGCATCCTCGGCGTCATCGCGAAGGGCGGGATGGGGATGGTCTATGACGCGATCCACATCGGCCTGCGGCGCCGGGTCGCGATCAAGACGCTCCGCGGCCAGTACGCGCAGAGCAAGACGGCGATCGCCCGCTTCCACAACGAGGCCGCTGTGGCCGGCCGCTTCGGCCATCCGAACATCGTCGAGGTGTACGATCTGGGCGTGCTCGAGGACGGGACGCCCTACCTCGTGATGGAGCGGCTGGAAGGCGATACAATCACCGAGCGGCTCGGACGCGAGCGCCCGATGCCCATTCCCGTCGTTCTGGACGTGGCCGTCCAGGTCCTGAGCGCGCTGGTCGTCACGCACAACGAGGGCATCCTCCACCGCGATCTCAAGCCGGACAACATCTGCCTCGTCGGCGGCGACCGCGGCCCGCTCACCGTGAAGGTGCTCGATTTCGGCGTCGCGGAGGCGTTCAACACCGGGTCGGCGGCGTCGTTCCTCGTCTCGACGGGCGCCGCGGGGAGCCACGCGGTGGCCGGCACGCCCGCCTTCATGGCGCCGGAGCAGGCGCAGGGGGTCCGCGATCTCGACGCGCGCGCGGATCTCTACTCCGTGGGCATGCTGCTCTACGTGATGCTCACCGGGCAGCTGCCGTTCAAGGCGCCGACGCCGGCGGCGCTGCTCGCCGAGATCCAGCGCGTCAAGCCGATCCGGCCGCGCATGCTGCGGCCGGAGGTGCCTCACTCGCTCGACGTCCTGACGATGCGCGCGCTCGCGCTCGACCGCGAGGAGCGCTTCCCGAGCGCGGCCTCCATGATGGACGCGCTCGAGCAGGTGCAGATCGACGCGGCCATGGGCGGCGGCGCGCCGGCCGAGCCGACGGGCGAGCCGGTCGATCCGGACTCGGAGAAGGTGGAGTACTTCTACCGGAAGAGCGTGCTCCCGCCGCCCATGGAAGACTGAGCGGTACATGCGGAGCACCGAAGATGCGAGCCGTCTTCATTCGTGAGCCGGGCGGTCCCGAGGTCCTCGAGGTGCGCGAGGTGGACGCGCCCGAGGTGCCCGAGGGGCACGTGCGCATCGCCGTCCGCTTCGCCGGGGTGAACCGCGCCGATCTGCTGCAGCGGCTCGGCATGTACCCGGCGCCGCCGGGCGTGCCGCCGGACGTGCCGGGGCTCGAGTACGCCGGCGTGATCGAGGCCGCGGGCAAGGGCGCGCGCCGCTTCGCGCCGGGCGATCGCGTCTTCGGCCTTGTCGCGGGCGGCGCCTACGCCGAGCGGATCGTCGCCCACGAGCGCGAGGTCGCGCCGGCGCCGGAGGGGCTCTCCGACGAGGAGGCGGCGGCGGTCCCCGAGGCGTTCGTCACCGCCTACGACGCGCTCGTGACGCGCGCCCGGCTCGCCCCCGGCGAGCGCGTGCTCGTGCACGCGGTCGGCAGCGGCGTGGGGACGGCCGGCCTCCAGATCGCGCGCGCGCTCGGGTGCTTCGTCGTGGGGACGTCGCGCACGCAGGACAAGCTGGACCGCTGCCGGGAGCTCGGGCTGCACGCCGGGATCGCGGCGTCGGGCGGGAAGTTCGCGGACGAGGTGCTGAAGGCGACGCGCGGCGCGGGGGTCGACGCGGTGCTCGATCTCGTCGGCGGCGCGTATGTCGGCGAGGACCTCAGGGCGTGCGCGGCGAAGGCCCGCATCGCGCTCGTCGGGCTGACGGCCGGCGCGTCCGCGGAGCTCGACCTGCGCGAGCTCCTGCGCAAGCGCGTCGAGCTGATCGGCACCGTGCTCCGCTCGCGCCCGCTCGAGGAGAAGATCGCGGCGGCGCAGGTGCTCGAGCGGAACATCTCCCCGTGGCTCGCGAGCCGCGCCGTGCGGCCCGTCGTCGACCGGATCTTCTCGATCGACGATGCAGCCGCAGCGCACATCTACATGGCCAGCAACGCCTCGTTCGGGAAGGTCCTGCTCCGGATCGGCGCGTGAGCGCGCCGTCACTCGCCGCGGCCGCGGACCGCGCGAGCGCGCCGGCCTCGACGTCCGGGCGCGCGTCCCCCGCGCGCCGGGGCGCCGTCCCCGCCGCCGTCACGGGTCGGGGCATCCGTCCTCGTCCTCGACGCCGTCCTCGTCTTCCTTCTGCGTCGGGCAGCGGTCCTCGTCGTCGAAGACGCCGTCCTCGTCGTTGTCCCCCTCGGGGCAGCCGTCCTCGTCCTGGAAGCCATCGAGGTCCTCGGCGAGCTCGCGGCACTGATCGGCCTCGTCGTCGACGCCGTCGCCGTCGGCGTCGTGGACGCGCGGGGTCCACGCGACCGAGAGGACGGCGCGCAGCGGCGTGGTGCCGATCCCGCCGACCAGCGCGGTGCCGACGCCGCCCAGGAACGAGACGTCGCCGATCGCGTAGCGCGCCGCGAGGCCGAGCTCCAGCGCGGCCGTCTCCTGGTTCTCGAACGGCGCGATCGGCGAGAGCGGCAGGTGCCCGCTCGCCTCGAGGAAGATCGTGGCGCGCCCCTCCGGGTCGATGCCCAGGATCTGCGGCCGGAACGAGAGGCCCAGGCCGAAGGGGAGCTCGTGGCCAAACACCGTGGGGCACGGATCTCTGCCCGCGGCAGAGGCCGGGGTCGCCTGGCACGCGAAGCGGGCCTCTGCGGCGCGGAGCTTGAGCCCGGCCGCGAGGTGCGCGCCGAACGCGATCAGGCGGTACTCGGCGAGGAGCCTGAGCTCGTTCGTGACGCTCCCCTCGCCCACGAACGACGCCTCGTCACCCGTGGGCAGCGTGAAGCGCTCGTGCAGCGCGAGCGCGAGCCCGCCGAGATCGCCGCCGGTGGGCTGCACGAGCGTGAGCTTGGCGACGAGGCCGAGATCGCCGAGCGCCTGCGCCGGGACCCACGTGTCGCCGAGCACCCGCGTGGCGTCGGACCTGGGCGCGTCGCCGGCCTGGTGGACGACCACCGGCAGCGTGAGCCCCACGAGGAGGCGCCGCGCGATGCCCACGCCGGCCGCGAAGTCGGCGCTGACCTGGTGGCGGATGACGTCGAAGCGGACCTCGCCCGAGGCCGGATCGCGGAGCACGATGGGGCGGTAGGCGTACGAGCCCCAGAGGCTCGCGCTCCACTCGCCCGTGTCCGGGGTCGCGGCGGGCTCGGAGTAGACGCCGGCCCCGGGGTCGATCGAGGCGCGGAACCCGCGCAGGTCCACCGACGGCTGGGCGGCGGCGGGCGAGGCCACGGAGGCGGCGAGCAGCGAGGACAGGGCGATGGCGCTCGGTCGCATGGCCGGAGGAGACTAGACCAGCGCCGGGCAAAGTGGGGCGCCCGTCGTCCGGCGCGCGCCGCGCCGGACGCGAGCGGCGGGCGGCTCGCCGAAACATCGCGTTCCGCCGCGGGTTGTGCGATAGCGGGGCATGGACTCAATCCGGATCCGGGGCGGCAAGCCGCTCTCCGGCAAGATCCGCATCAGCGGCGCGAAGAACGCGGCGCTGCCGATCCTCTGCGCGACGCTGCTCTCGGACGGCGAGAGCCTGCTCCGCAACGTGCCCGCGCTGCGCGACATCGACACGACCTCCGCGCTGCTCCGGTTCCTCGGCCGCGACGTCGAGGTCGCGCCGCCGCTCGTCAGGGTGGGCGCCGGCGACAACGTGCGGCCCGAGGCGCCCTACGAGCTCGTCAAGCAGATGCGCGCGAGCGTGATGGTCCTCGGACCGCTGCTCGCGCGCTTCGGCCGCGCCAAGGTGTCGCTCCCCGGCGGCTGTCAGATCGGCACGCGCCCGGTGGACCAGCACCTCAAGGGGCTCGAGGCGCTCGGCGCGACGATCCGGCTGTCGCGCGGCTACATCGTCGCCGAGTGCAAGCGGCTGCGCGGCGCCGAGGTCGTGTTCGACCTGCCGACGGTGACCGGCACCGAGAACCTGATGATGGCCGCCGCGCTCGCGAAGGGGCGCACGACGCTCGTGAACTGCGCCCGCGAACCCGAGGTCGAGGAGCTCGGCCGGGTGCTCAACAAGATGGGCGCGCGCGTGAGCGGGGCCGGCACGGACGTCATCCACATCGAGGGCGCGGACGAGCTCGAGCCGTTCGACCACGCGATCATCTCGGATCGGATCGAGGCCGGCACGTACATGGTCGCGGCGGCCGCGGCCGGCGGCGACGTGCTGATCGAGAACGCGCCGCTCGAGGACCTCGAGGCGGTCGCGGCCAAGCTCCGCCAGGCGGGCGTCGAGGTGGGCCGCGAGGGCGACTGCGTGCGCGTCCGCCGCGACGGCCGGCCGCTGCGCGCCGTCGACATCACGACCGCGCCGCACCCGGGCTTCCCGACCGACATGCAGGCGCAGTTCATGGTCCTGATGTGCCTCGCGCAGGGCACCTCGCGCATCGTCGAGACCATCTTCGAGAACCGCTTCATGCACGTGCCCGAGCTCTCGCGCATGGGGGCGCACATCGACGTGGACGGCCACACGGCGCACGTCCACGGCGGCGCGCCGCTGTCGGGCGCGACCGTGATGGCGACGGATCTGCGCGCGAGCGCCTCGCTCGTCATCGCCGGGCTCGTGGCGACCGAGGGCGAGACCGAGGTGCTGCGCGTCTACCACCTGGATCGCGGCTACGAGTTCATGGAGCGCAAGCTCGCGCAGCTCGGCGCCGACACGGTGCGGGTCGAGGGGCGGGCCGGATGATGAAGCCGCTCACCATCGCCGTGCCCAAGGGGCGGATCCTGAAGGACCTGATCCCGCTCGTGCAGCGCGCCGGGCTCGACAGCACGCCGCTCCAGGAGAACGATCGCCGCCTGGTCCGGCCGACCGCGGACGGCGCCATCCGGTACGTGTTCCTGAAGCCCGACGACGTGCCGACCTACGTCGAGTACGGGGCCGCCGACCTCGGGGTCTCCGGCCGCGACACGCTCCTCGAGCGCCGTCACGATCTCTACACGCCGCTCGATCTCGGGATCGGCCGCTGCCGCCTCGTCGTGGCCGGGCCGGAGGGCACGCCCATCCCCGATCTGCCGCGCGTCGCCACGAAGTACCCGCGGATCGCCGGGGATCACTTCGCGAGCAAGGGCGTGGTGGCGGAGATCATCCCCGTCCACGGCTCCGTGGAGCTCGCGCCGCTCGTCGGCCTCTCTCACCTGATCGTCGATATCGTCGAGACGGGCGCCACGCTGCGCGAGAATCGCCTCGAGGTACTCGAGACGGTCACCGAGGTGAGCACCCTTCTCATCGCGAACCGCGCGTCGTACAAGCTGCGGAGCGACGTCGTGCGCCCGCTGATCGAGCGCCTGCGGGCCGCGACGACCGGCGCGCAGCGGTGATCGCCGCGGGCGCGCGCCTCGCCGCCCGCGGCGTCGAGATCGACGCCCATCCGAGACACAGAGAGAGGAGGCCCAGCTGCTGACGCACTTCGCCGCGCTCCCGGCCGACATCGACATGTGGGTGGGAGGGGGGACCAGCATCGTCGCCGGCGTGCACCGCGACCCTCCGGGGATCCACCGGTTCGACGCGGTCGCCCAGGCCGAGGTCGGGCTCCGGCTCGCGAGCGAGTCGCTGTATTTCCGGCTCGATCTCGACATGCAGGCCACCTCGGCGCCGCTCGGCCTGCCGGCGTTCGGCCTGCCGGCGTTCGTCTACCCCGAGTGGTCCCTGCCGGCGCAGGAGCTCAAGATCGGCCCTCCCGAGTGGGCGATGCTCCAGATCGGCCGGGAGGATTACCACCTCCGGCTCGGCATCGTCTCGCACGCGATTGGCATCGAGGACTGGGACAGCTGGATCAACTACTTCCCGACCTTCTCGACGATGATCAGCACGGTCCCTGGCCGGATGCTCGGCGTCGAGCCCGGGCTCGTGCTCGGCGATGGATACGAGGTCAACGTCTTCGGCGGCTTCGATCTCGACGTCGACGCGCCCACGTTCGGCGCCGGCCTGACCACGATGCAGGCGCTCTGGTCGACCTGGTCGGGCGTGGCGTTCTATCCGACGATCGATTTCTACTCGGCGGTCGTCGCCCTGGAGCTCTATCCGGCCGAGGCGCTGTCGGTGTCGATCGATGGCAGCGTCGGGCTGGTCGGCGCGGCGGACGAGGCCGGAGCGTTCGAGCTGAAGCCCTGGGTGGGAGGCGAGATCATCGCCAATATCCTTCCGACGGTGGCAATCCATCCGCTCGTTCGAGTCCAGGCTCTCCACGAGCCCGGGGGGGCGCTCTCTGCGTTCCTGTTCGCGCCCCAGCCGAGCCTCTCCGCGAGCGCCGGGCTCACCTATACGCCGTTCGACGAGCTCAAGCTCAGCCTCGAAGGCAAGGTCTCCAGGGTCGAGGACGACATCCTGCCCGGCCTGTTCGCCCTCGTGGCCCTCCGCCGGCCCGAGCCGCCCCCGTACGCCGCCAAGTGACGAGACGGGAGCGGCGTTGTGACGCTCGACGCGTCAGGGCGCGGCGCCGGACTTTTCCATTGATGGGCGGGGGTCGGCACGAAACACTTGAAACGTAGCGAGCGCGCGACGCGACCACGTACACGTAACTGACGCCCGGCGACCCTGCTTTTCGCGTCTCGCGGGGCCGACCCTTGTGATAGGGTGGCGGCCCCTCTCATGAAAATCCACGAGTATCAAGGCAAGCAGCTCTTCGCCCGCTACGGGGTGCCGGTACCGAATGGGGAGCCCGCTTTCCAGGCGAGCGAGGTGGCGCCGATCGCCGATCGGCTGATCGCCCAGACCGGCAACCCGGTCGTCGTCGTGAAGGCGCAGATCCACGCGGGCGGCCGCGGCAAGGGCGGCGGCGTGAAGGTCGCGAAGGGCGGCAGCGCCGAAGCGACCGCTCTCGCCGAGAAGATCCTCGGCATGCAGCTCGTCACCAAGCAGACGGGCCCCGAGGGGCAGAAGGTCCGGCGGCTCTACATCGAGCAGGGCCTCGACATCGCGCGCGAGCTCTACTTCGCGATGCTCGTCGATCGCGAGCGCCGCCGCGTCGCGGTGATCGCCTCGACCGAGGGCGGCATGGACATCGAGGAGGTGGCCCACAGCACCCCGGAGAAGATCGTCAAGCTCTTCATCGATCCGGTGCTCGGCCTCGCCCCGTACCAGGGGCGGCAGCTCGCGATCGCGCTCGGGCTCACCGCGAAGGAGACGCAGCGCCAGTTCCTGAAGCTCGTGGCCTCGCTCTACACGTGCTTCACCGCGGAGGACTGCTCGCTGCTCGAGATCAACCCGCTCGTCGTGACCCGCGCGGGAGACGTCTTTGCGCTCGACGCGAAGGTGGCCTTCGACGACAACGCCGAGTTCCGCCACCCCGAGTGGAACGCGATGCGCGACGTCGACGAGGAGGATCCGGTCGAGCTCCAGGCGAAGCGGTCCGGCCTCTCCTACGTGTCGCTCGACGGCGACATCGGCTGCCTCGTGAACGGCGCCGGGCTCGCGATGGCGACGATGGATATCATCCTCCATTACGGCGGCAAGCCGGCGAACTTCCTCGACGTCGGCGGCGGCGCCACGCAGGAGCAGGTCAAGACCGCGTTCCAGATCATCCTCCGGAGCGAGCGGGTCCGCGGCATCTTCGTGAACATCTTCGGCGGCATCATGCGCTGCGACGTCGTGGCGGCCGGGGTCATCGCCGCGGCGAAGGAGCTCGGGCTCAAGGTGCCTCTCGTGGTCCGCCTCGAGGGGACCAACGTCGAGGCCGGCCGCAAGCTGCTCGACGAGAGCGGCCTGACCATCCAGTCGGCGAGCTCCATGGCCGACGGCGCGCAGAAGATCGTCGCCGCCACGCGCGGCGGCAAGGCCCAGAGCGGCGCCTAGGCGCCCGCGAGCACCGAGCCCCGAACCCAGTTGAGCAGCGAGCGACCGGCGATTGCCGAGCTCCTGTCCACGTTGAAGGTAGAGTAATCAAGCGATGAGCATCCTCGTCAACAAGGACACGCGGGTCGTCTTCCAGGGCATCACGGGCGCCTACGGGTCGCAGCACGCCCGCGCCTGCATCGAGTACGGGACGAAGGTCGTCGCCGGCGTGACGCCCGGTCGCGGCGGCCAGCGCTTCGAAGACAAGGTGCCGATCTTCGACACGGTCGAGCAGGCCGTGCGCAACGAGGGCGCCGACGTGTCGTGCATCTTCGTGCCGCCGGTCGGCGCCGCGGACGCGATCACCGAGGCGGTGGACGCGGGCTGCAAGCTCGTCATCTGCATCACCGACGGCGTGCCGGTGCTCGACATGGTGCGCGTGCGTCGCTTCCTCGAGGGGAAGCCGGCGCGCCTCGTCGGGCCGAACTGTCCCGGCGTGATCACGCCCGGCGAGTGCAAGATCGGGATCATGCCGGGCCACATCCACAAGAAGGGGCACATCGGCGTGCTCTCCCGCTCGGGGACGCTGACCTACGAGGCGGTCGGCCAGCTGAGCGCGCTCGGCATCGGTCAGTCGAGCTGCGTGGGCATCGGCGGCGATCCGGTCGGCGGCATGGACTTCATCGACGTGCTCGAGCTCTTCAACCAGGATCCCGACACGCACGGGGTCGTGCTGATCGGCGAGATCGGCGGGACGGCCGAGCAGCGCGCCGCGGCCTGGATCAAGCAGAACATGAAGAAGCCGGTGGCCGCGTTCATCGCCGGCCGCGCGGCGCCTCCGGGCAAGCGCATGGGCCACGCCGGCGCGATCATCGCGGGCGGCGAGGGCACCGCGGCCGAGAAGATCGCGGCGCTCGAGGCGGCGGGGGCCAAGGTGGCCGCCACGCCGGCCGAGATGGGCGTCGCGATGCAGGCGGCGCTCGCGGCGGCGCGCTGATCCTTCCCGCACGGAGGCCGCTGTTCCGAGCTGCCCGGCCCACGACGAGCCCCCTCGCCGTGGGCCTACCCTATCCTTCTTTGATCGGCGCGCGCGCCGCTCCGGTCACGCGCCGAGCTGTATCGTCCGCCGCTCGGCCGAGCTCTTCATCGCGGCCTCGATGATGCGGATCACGTCGCGCGCCTCCTCGGCGCGCACCGGCGGCGGGGCGCCGTCGAGGATCGCCGCCGCGATGCCCTCGTAATAGGCCTCGTAGGCGCCGGGCAGGCTCTCGATGGTGCGGCGCTCGCCGCTCGCCGTGACCAGCGTGCCGAACCAGCGCGGGTCCTCCCGGCCCCACTCCGGCGTGCCCGGGCGCTTGCCCGCCTTGAGGGCCTCCTCCTGGCCGTCGATCCCGTGCTTGAGGAAGCTCCCGCCGTCGCCGTGGACCGCGAAGCGCGGGCCCGGCTCGCACACAAGCGTCGAGGAGCGCACGATGACGCGGCGCTTGCCATACTCGAGCGTGAGGTGGAAATAGTCGACGGTGCGCGCTTCGGGCCGCTGCGCCAGGAGGTCGGCGGTGACCGCGCGCGGCGGGCCGAAGAGCACCAGGGCCTGATCGATCAGGTGCGCGCCGAGGTCGTACAGGATCCCCGAGCCCGGCGCCGCCTCCTCTCGCCAGCCTTGCTTGATGACGGGGCGGAAGCGGTCGAAGTGCGCCTCGTACGAGGCCACCTCGCCGAGCAGGCCCTGCTCGATGCAGTGGCGCACCGTGAGGAAGTCGGCGTCCCAGCGGCGGTTCTGGAACACCGAGAGGAGCCGGCCACGGCGCGCGGCCAGCGCGATGAGCTCGTCCGCCTCGGCGCTCGTGATCGTGAACGGCTTGTCGACGACGACGTGCTTGCCCGCCTCGAGCGCCGCGCGCGCGAGCGGGACGTGGGTCTCGTTGGGCGAGGCGATCACCACGAGGTCGATCCCGGGCTCGGCGATCAGCACCTCGGGCGTCGGATGCACGGCGACGCCCGAGTGGTCGGTCATCACCTGGCCCTCCCGGCGGGTCGCGATGGCGGCGAGGCGCAGCCCAGGGATGGACCGGATCAGCGGGGCGTGGAAGACGGCGCCGGCGAGGCCGTAACCGATGAGGCCGACATAGACGCGCTGGGACATGGCAGGACGGGCTCGCGGAGAACGCTACCCTGGCGCGGCCCCGAGGGAAAGGTTCGGGCGCTCAGCCTCCGGCACGCCGCCGGTCAGGCCGCCGGAGCGCCGTCTCGACAGCCTCAGCCAGGCGCGGAGCCCTGCGGTGCAAGCCCTTCAGCGTGAGATCCTCGTCGAGGAACCATCGCCAGTGCGTCTGCTCGTCGGCGATCATCGCCGGATCGAGACCTTCCAGACGGCGTTGCACGGCTTTTCCGATCAAGGGAGCTTTCCTGGAGAGCCACGAGAGCGTCACCTCGCCGTTCAGAAATTCGTCGTACCACGACTGGCGTTGCTCGAGGATGGCGTCATCGTCCTGCAAACGCAGCTTTTTCAGCGTAAAGCGGGCACGATCCCGCTGTTCGACGGGGATTCGCTCCTCGACCATCACGAGCTCGAGTGAAGGCAGGAGGATCTCGAACCAGCCGTCCTCGATCTCGAAGGGGTCGAGCACGCGGTCGTCCCACGTCCCCTTCCTGCTGTTCATCTCCCCGGACGCGAACCGATAATTGTCCCACTCGTACGACTTCTCGGGGTGCGTGGAACGGCTCAGGTAGTGGTCGACCGTGCCCCGGCTGGTCCACATCGCCGAGTAGCCGCAGCGGCGCTTGAATCCGTCGGCGAGGTGCTGCGTCATCGGGCGCCAGAGAGCCGGCATGGCCTCCGGCTGCGCGCCAGGATGCTGCGCGAGCCAAGCGTTGCCGGGCGCCCGCACCTCTTCGTCGAAGCTCGTGGGCTCCGGAAGACGTTCGATCCGGATCACGTCCCACGCTCCTCGATGAAGGCCAGCCACCGGGGCCAGAACGGATCCTGATCGGCGAGCGTGTCGTGGAGCGCACGATCGACCTCCTCACGCGTCCTGGCGCGGTGAGGCTCTTCCCCGCGCATGAGCGCGCTCGCATCGTCGATCGCCTGCTCCGCTTCGATCGAGCGTGCGCGATGGAGGCTGAATGCAGGCGACGTGAGCCAGCGGGAAGCGTCACCGAAGCGCGCCCAGGGCACTTCTCGCAGCGCGACGGTGCGCGCCTCGAGGTCGAACACGAAGAGCTTGTCTCGCTCGGGATCGAAGTGGGGTTCGAGCGAGGCGAGGACCATCGGCGCGTGCGTTGTGATGTGCGCCTGGACGCGCATCGATGGCGCGAGGGCCTCGAGCACCCGGAGGAGCGCCGGAGCGATGCGGCGCTGCCACTCCGGGTGAAGGTGGTTCTCGACCTCG
>JAICEP010000016.1 GCA_025924095.1 Sorangium sp. | reverse complement strand
GGGTACGCTGCAACTCCGCGTTCTTTTCTTCGAGCTCCCTTTTCGTCTCGCGCAGGCTCAAGTGCGTCTTGATCCGCGCTATCACCTCTCCGATCTCGAATGGTTTGGTGATGTAATCGACGCCCCCCGCCTCGAACCCCACGAGCTTGTCAGCCGCGTCGGAAAGACAGGTCATGAAGAGCACCGGGATGTCTCGGGTGCTTTCAGCCGCCTTCAGGCACCGGCACGTCTCGAAACCGTCGATATCCGGCATCACCACGTCCAGCAGAATCAGGTCGGGCTGCATGAGGCGGGCCCGCTCCAATGCCTCTTCACTGTCCTCAGCGATGAGCACCTGGTGACCCATGCATTCCAGATGATCCATCAGCACGGTGAGATTGGCTGGCACGTCATCCACGATCAGGATAGTGTAGGTGCGAGCATCGGATGCTGTGGCTCGGCTCATGGTCGCTGGTCGCCCCTGATGCTCCGCGGCTCCACCCCCAGCCTCGCATTCGGTTCCACCCCCTGCAGGTGCTCCTCGACCAAGCTGCGGATCGCCTTGGAATGGCAGCCCTGCGCCATGCGATGCAGGCGGTCGGCGAAGGGGCGATAGCGTTCGTCGAGGGTGGTCAGGTAGGCCGCCCGCATTCGGATGTCGCGCATGTTGCCGTTCAGGGCCAGGGCATGCAGGACCTCCATCTCCTCTCGGGGCGGCGCCAGGAGCTCCGCGTCCGCCCCGTCCCCGGCTCGCTCCTCGGCCGGTCTGCCATAGACCCAGGTCAACCCGAGCTGGGCGCCGATGATCCGCAGCAGGCTCTCCTGGTCGATCGGCTTGGCGAGGAAGGCGTCGGCGCCGGCTGCAACGCTCTCGGTCTGGTCTTCCTCGTTGGCGCTCGCGGACACCGCGATGAACGGCAGCCGCGCGAGCCCCCGAGCCTGGCGATCGCGACGAATGCAATGGATGGCTTCCGGGCCGCCCATCACCGGCATGACCAGATCCATCACCACCAGATCCGGCGACGCCGCCATCGCCTGATCGAGGGCCTCCGGGCCATTGGTCGCCTCGCAGACCTCGAAGCCGAGGCCGCTCAGCAGATCCGAAAGCACCGCCCGATTGCCCACCACGTCGTCGGCGACCAGCACCTTCCGGCGCGGCCCCTCGTAGCCGATGGCGTCCCGCTCGGAGGGCTGGAGGGGTGCTGCGATCTCGGCCACTGGCAGGGTCACCTCGAACCAGAAGCGGCTGCCTTCGCCGGGCCGGCTTTGCACGTGGATCTCGCTGCCCATGAGGTGCACCAGATGGCGGCTTATCATCAGCCCAAGGCCGGTCCCGGCGCGGCGCCGCACATCCCCCACCCGTTCGAAGGGCTGGAAGAGCTTTGCCAGCTGCTCCGGCGTCATTCCGACGCCGGTATCCTCCACCTCGAAGCGCAGGCGCGCCGCGGTCCCATCCTGGGCCAGCCCCTGCACCCCGAAGCGCACCCGCCCCCGATCGGTGAATTTCACCGCGTTGCCCAGGAGGTTGAGCAGCACCTGACGCAGGCGCTTCTCGTCGGCCAGCACCGCCTGGGGCAGGTGGGGCGTGGTCTCGTAGGTGAAGTAAAGGCTCTTCTGCTCCGCTCTGACGCGGATGATGTCGGCGACGACCGTGACGAAGGTCGAGAGATGGATCGGTTCGGGGCAGACATCGAGCTTGCCCGCCTCGATCTTGGCCAGGTCCAGGAGGTCGTTGATGAGGGTCAAGAGGTGCTGGCCGCTCTGCTGGATGGTATTCAGCCCCGTCGCCTCGCGGCTCTCGAGCCCCACGGAGCGCTTGAGGATCTGGGCATAGCCGAGGATGGCGTTGAGTGGCGTGCGCAGCTCGTGGCTGATGTTCCTCAGGAACTCGGTCTTCGCACGGCTCGCGGCTTCGGCCGTCTTGCGGGCCTGGCGTTCCGCTTCGGCCTGCTTGCGCTCGGTGATGTCGGTGGAAATGCCGCAGACGGCATAGGGCTGCTGCGCCGCGTTGCACAGCGGGTATTTGAGGGCGAGGTAGGTGTGCAGCCCATCGTCCTGGGGGACCTCTTCCTCGGCCTGCAGCGCCGCTCCGGTGGCCAGCACCTCCTGGTCGACGGCGCGGAAGGCATCGGCCCGCTCCCTGGGGAAGACATCGTAGTCGGTCCGGCCGACGATCGCTTGCTCACCGACGTGGAACAGCTCGGCGTAGCGCCGGTTGATCATCAGGTAGCGCCCCTCGAGATACTTGAGGTAGATGACAGCTGTCGAGTTGTCTACAATCGACTGCAGCAGCTCTTTGCTGTCCCGCACGGCCTGCTCCGCTCGCCGGCGTTCGCTGTTCTCCTGGAGCAGGTCGGCGTAGAGCGTGGCATTGGCGATCGATATGGCGGCCTGGGCCGAGAGCAGCTCCAGCACGGAGAGCCGGTCCGGGGTGAACGCGCCGGCGACGAGGTCGTTTTCCAGGTAGAGCAGCCCCACGAGCTCCGCCTGCCGCAGGATGGGCAGGCAGAGCGCGGATTTGGGGCGCCGAGAGAGGGGGTCGCCGGCGACGATCGGATTCCGTGCCGTCCCGCCGTCCAGGATCACCTTCTCCCGGCTGCGCCGGACGTAGTTGAGGAGGGACGCCGGCAGGTCCGAAGGGGAGGCTTCGGGCTCGTGGGGAATACGCACCTCGATCTGGGGCCCCTCCGCCTTCGCCTCGGCAGCCAAGAACAGGGTCTCGGCGCGGGCGAGGAGCAGGCAGCCTCGCCTCGCGCCGGCGTTCTTGACCAGGATGCGCATGAGCGCGTCGAGCAGGCGGTCGAGGACGATCTCGCCCGAGATGGCCTGGGAGGCCTTGAGCACCGAGCCGAGATCGAGCGCGGTGCTGGCGGGCGCGGCGGCCTCAGGGCACGTCGCGCCGCGGAGGATTTCGCTGGGGACGAGGTCGGGGTACGCGCGCTCGAGGCGCCGCATCGCCTCGGTCGCGCCCCAGCGGCCGTAGAGCCGGTGGGCCTCGGTCAGGTAGGCGCGGGCGAGGGTGGTCTTGCCGAGAGCGCGAAAGGAGAGGCCGGCGAGCTCGTTGGCGAGCGCCTCGTCATGGAGGTAGCCGCCGCGCTGCGCGAGGGCGATCGCCTCGTCGTAGCGTTCGCCGGCGGCCCGCGCGTCACCGTGGGCGCGCTCGAGCTCGGCGCCGAGCAGGACGCTGCGGTGCGCCAGGTTCTCCGGACACAGGCTCGCCCAGCGCGAGAGCCTCTCCGCGAAGAGCTCCGCGCGGGCGAGGAAGAGCGCGCGCTCGTCCGAGGAGACCCTGTCCGCCGCCTGTGTGAGCGCGATGCCGGCGTAGCCATGGAACGCGGGGATGGCGTGCCAGGCCGCCACGGCCGGGATCTCGATGTTCAGCGTCAGCGCGAGGCGTGCTGCGTCCTCGAACGCGCCCTGGAACACGTCGAGGAGCACGACGAAGAAGTGGGCGAAGAAGAGTGAAGCCTGGTTGTCGATCCGGCGGGCCTCCTCCACGACCTCGTCGATATCGACCCACTCGCCCTTGAGCGCGGCCGGGCGCGCCGTCTCGACCGAGAGCTGGTGCGCGAGCTGTCCGACCGCGCCGGTCACCCAGGTGATGGCGTTGGACTCGTCGAGCCGGTGTATCGGCTGGTAGCCCTCCGTCTCGGCGAGGAGGTCGGAGAGCGGGAGGCCGCGCAGGAGGCTGTTCGTGCTCAGGTTGACCGTGTTGTAGAACGCCCAGATATACTGGCCGGTCTCGAGTCCGGCGTGCATGCCGACGCGCAGCGTCTCCCTGTAGGCGGAGTAACCCTCCTTCCAGTGCTGAATGAAGGCACCCCACATATTGCAGAGCATCGACTCGGACTTCTTGTCCGGGTACCGCTCGGCGAGCTCCACGGCGATTCGCCCGAGTCGATAGCCGAGCTCGATGTCCCCGCGCGCGCAGAGGAACATCCCGAAGTTCACGCAACCGTAGATCGAGGTCTCCGACAGCCCGTGGCGGAGCGTGTTATCGAGGATCTTGGCGACGGTGATGCCGAAGTTGCGCGAGGCGAGGAAGTAGCAGGGAACGAACAGCTCCAGGAGCACGTCCTGCATGGCGCCGATCTCCGGGTCCCGCAGCGGCGGCAGGCCCCGTAGCGCCTCGAGCGTCCGCTCCCGGACCAGCTCCATCGTCGCGTCGATCTGGGCGTCGACCATGGCTTGGTCGGGGAAGAGGGGCAGGTCGAGCCCGAACGGGCGCAGGGCGGCGAGCCCCTCCTCGAGCGCGGCGGGCAGGTCGTTCTTGAGCACCTGCACGTTCATCTTGAGCCGCAGCACCTCGGTGCGATCGAGCCGGCTCGCAACCCGCCCCAGGCAGTCGGAGAGGATCGCCAGCGCTTCGTCGTGCCGGCCGCTGAGCGAGAGCATGAGCGCGGTCTTCTTCGCGTACTCGAGGCGGAGCGGGTGCTGCGACGCCCAGGCGTCCTCCGGGAGGCGCAGGAGGCCGAATTGCAGGTAGCGCAGCGCGGCGCCGAAGGCCGCCGAGTCCGCGGCACGGCCCGCGGCCTCGAGGCTCATGCGAGCGAGCTGCAGGCGCTCCGCGGGGTCCGACACGAGGTCGCCTGCGCTGTTCAGGTGGCCGACGACGTCGAAGAGGCTCTGGCTCTCCGAGAGGTCCAGCTTGTCCGCGAGCAGCCGGCCGATCCGGAGGTGGAACGCGGGCCGGTCCGCCTCCGGGATCATCCCGTAGACGCCCTCCTGGACCTTGTCATGGGCGAACCGGTAGCGTTCGCGCCCGGCGATCACGAGCCCCTCGCTCACCGCGGGATCGAGGCGGGAGTACGCGTCTTTCGGCGAGCATTCGCTCACCGCGGCGAGCACGTCGAGGTCGAACCGGTTGCCGATCGCCGCGGCGAGCTTGAGCGCCTTCACCGTCGCCGGTGGCAGGCGCGCGATGGTCCGCACCATGAGGTCGACCACGTTGTCCGTGTACCCGAGCGCGTCGATCGCGGCGAGGTCCCAGCGCCAGCCCGATCCGGTCGTATATGCGAGGACGCCATGGTCGTACAGCGACCGGACGAACTCCTTGACGAAGAACGGGTTGCCGCCGGTCTTCGTCTGCACCGCATCGGCGAGCGGCCCGCAGTCGCTGCGCTTGAGGCTGTCCGAGAGCATCTCGATCAGGTGCGGGCGCGCGAGCGGGCCGAGGACGATGTTGCATACGACGAGCCCGGCCTCCTCGATGGCCCGAACGAACGGGTGCGCGGGCGATACCTCGTTGTCGCGGTAAGCGCCGCAGAAGAAGAGCGCCTCGAGCGAGGTGTCGGCGAGGAGCTCGCGGAGCAGCCCGAGGCTCGCGGGGTCGATCCATTGCAGATCGTCGAGGAACAGGACGAGCGGATGGGCGCGGCGCGCGAACACCGAGACGAACTGCAAGAAGCACCGGTTCAGGCGGTTCTGCGCCTCGAGCGGGCCGAGCGTCGGGACGGGCGGCTGCGCGCCGATCACATGGGAGAGCGACGGGATGACGTCGCAGACGACCTGCGCGTTCGGCCCGAGCGCCTCGCGGATCGCGCTCCGCCACCGGGAGATGCGCGCCTCACTCTCGCTGAGGATCTGCCGCACGAGGCCGTCGAACGCCTGGATCACCGCGCTGTAGGGCGCGTCGCGGTTGTACTGATTTGATTTGCCGCTCGTGAAATAGCCCTTCTGCCGCGCGAGCGGCCGCAGGATCTCCAGCACGAGCGAGGTCTTGCCGATGCCCGAGTAGCCGGAGACGAGGACGCTCTCGCGGCTGCCCTCGAGCGCGCGCTCGGACGCGGCGGTGAGCGCCTCGATGTCCTGCGCGCGGCCGTAGAGCTTCTGGTGGATCCGGAACAGGTCCTGGCGATCGTGCTGGCCCGCGACGAAGGGCTCGATCGTCCCCGTGCCGCGCAAGGCCTCGCGGCAGCGGTCGAGGTCGGCGAGCAGGCCCTCGGCGCTCTGGTAGCGGTCCTCGGCGTTCTTCGCGAGCAGCTTGAGCACAACGCCGGAGACGGCCTCGGGGATCGTCGGGTCGACGCGAGACGGCGGCGCGGGCGCGAGGGCGAGGTGCGCGTGGATGAGCTCCATCGGGTCCAGGGACTCGAAGGGGCGCTGACCCGTGAGCATCTGGTAAAGGATGACGCCGAGCGCGTAGAGGTCCGTCCGGTAGTCGACGCCGCGGTTCATGCGGCCTGTCTGCTCGGGGGAGACGTAGGGCAGCACGTCGGCGATCACCGCCGGCGCGTAGAGCCGTTCGTGCGCGCGGGTGATCTCGGCGTCGACGCCGAAGCTCGTGATCTTGACCGCGCCGCACGCACCGACGAGCACGTTGTGCGGGCGCATATCGCGGTGGATGAGCCCCGCCGCGTGCACCGCGGCGAGGCCTTCGGCGAGCGCCGCTGCGAGATCGAGCGCCTCGCAGATCGGCATTCTGCACGACGGGCGCGCGGCGAGGATCCGCGCGAGATCGCGGCCCGGGAAGTCCTCGAGAACGACAATCAGGGCGCCGGCGAGCTCCTCGACGCCACGCAGCGCGACGAGGCGGGGTGAGGCGAGCTGCGCGATGCGCTCGCACTGGTGCTTGAAGCGCGCGACCTCGGCCCGAGTGGCTCTTTCCGCGCGCAGGACTTTCAGCAAGACCGGGACGTCTTCACCCTCGCGGCACGCGCGGACTAGGCTAAAATCGGCGGTTTCCTCGATCTTCTCGCGGAGTGCATAGCCTGTCCCGACGATCATCGACACCCCTGTTCGCTCGCCAGCATAATGCAGCTCACGCGACCAAATAGTTGCGGGAGGGGAGGCTTGGCACAGGAATTGAGCCGCACCATGGGGGCTTGGCGCTGCCCACGCCCGCCCGCTCGCGCGCCGCGACAGGAGCTTTCACCGAGCTCAAGCCTCCACTTGTTCCGTGGTGGACTGTCTGATAAGTTCTTTAACGTAATCACGAAGCATGCCGCTCAACCCAGCGGTGCATCTTCTGCCGCGTCCAGGAGCATCTGAACGGGTGAGCGTAAAGCCGGTCGTACTCCCGCCAACTCGCGTCCAGGTGGCTAACGAACTGCTGGCGGCTCTTTCAGCTGCAGTGCCCTATGCGTCGGCGGAGAAGCGCGTGATTCCAGGCAAGCAGAGAGGATGTCCTTCATGAGCGTCCTGCGGGTGAGCGAGCGCTACCATCACCCGCAGGAGTGCTCCTGTTCACGGGCTTCGTGCAGCGGAGCACCCCCGCGGCACCCGCTCGCCCGGATCGTCAACCCCCGAGCGGCGTGTCGAGCGCCTGCCTGCGCGACAGCGTCCGGAGCTTGCTCAGCGCGTTCTCCTCGATCTGCCGGACCCGCTCCCGGCTCACCGAGAACATGCCCCCGATCTCGGCGAGCGTGTGCGTCTGCTCGCCGTCGAGGCCGAACCGGAGCCGCAGCACCTGGCGCTCGCGCGGCGTCAGCGACTCGAGCAGCGAGCGAACCTGCGTGTGCAGGCGGCGGTGGACAAGGAGCTCGTCCGGCGCCGCATCGTCGCTCGCGAAGAAGTCGCCCGCGCGCGCGCCGTCGTCGTCGTCCCCGACCGGGGCGTCCAGGTACACGAGCGGCAACGCCATCTCCCGCAACGTCTGGAGCTTGTCCATCGACAGCCCGCTCCGCTCGGCGACCTCCTCCGGCGCCGCCTCGCGCGCGTTCTCCTGCTCCAGCTCCTTGCGCGCCTGCAGCGCCCGGCGACGGGTCTCGGCGAAGTGGACCGGCACCTTGATGACCTGGCCCTGATAGAGCAACGCGCGCGCGAGCGATTGCTTGATCCACCACGTGGCGTACGTGCTGAACCGATAGCCGCGCCGGTAATCGAACTTCTCCGCCGCGCGCATCAACCCGAGGTTGCCCTCCTGGATGAGGTCGAGCAGCGGCACGCCGCGGTGCCGCAGCTGCCGGGCGGCCGCCGCCACGAGCCGCAGGTTCGCGCGGACGATGTCCGCCCTCGCCGCCGCCGCCGCGCGGCGGGCGCCGCGCATCGCCGCCAGCGTCCCCTCGATCGCCTCCCGGCCGGGCCCGTCGGCCGCGGCCGCGGCCTCGCACAGCGCGCGCTCGAGGCGCTCCTCCACCGCGGGGCCCAGGCGCACGTCGGTGAGCCCGGCCGACAGGTCGGCCCGGGCGCGCTGCCCGCCCGGCTCGGCCTGGCCGGCCTCCGCCGCGGACCGCGCGAGCCCGAGCAGCCGCGCGAGCCGCACGGACGCCGCGTCGCGCAGCTCGTCGTCCGCGTCCGCGTTCAGCAGCAGATCGCTCGCGCCCACCCGACCTTCCTGCAGCTCGTCCGCGAGCGCCGCGAGCTCGCGCAGCGCGACGGGCGACGCGACCCAGGCCTCGATCCCCGCGCGATCCGCCGACTCGATCCGCCGGCCGATCTCCACCTCGAGATCCCGGCTCAGCGGCGCGTTGCGCGCGATCTCCTGAAGGTAGATCTCGGTCACGTCCTCGCCCGGCCGCGCCGACGGCGCAGCTTGCCCGCCAGCAGGCGCCTCCCGTCGCGACGGCGCAACCCGGCCGAACCCGGCGTCGAGCCGCACCTCGGCGCGCGCGTCCCGCTCCTCTGGAATTGTCGTTTCGGTCTCGCCCGCCAGGAGCGAGCTCATGGGCTTCTCCTTCATCTCGATCGCTCCACCATGGTGCCGCGCCGCGGTGGTCCGCCCGGCCTCGCACCGGAGCACGAAGCCCTGGGGGACAATCCCCAGGAGGAACCACCAAACGACGCCGGCCGTGCCACGGCAGAGCAAAGGGGCTCCGCCGGTCCGTGCACCGTAATCATTCGCCGCGTTCGGGAAAGGGGCCAGCGCAAGGAGGCTCCAGATTGCCTGCCAGAGCAGCCCCGCGCCAGGTCGCTCCTGGTACGCGTGCGCGCTCGCGTCCGCGTCCGCCTTGGTCTGCCCGATCGAGAGCCGCCGGCGGTCACAGCAGCACGGCGAGGGGGAGCACGGCAGGGCGCCGCGAGGCCTCGCGCCGGAATACCCGCCGCACGCCGCGGCTGAGCGCGTCCTCCAGCGCCGGTCCCAGGGTGCGCGCCGCCGGCGACAGCGCCGCGAGCGCGTCGCGCGCGCTCTCGAGCGCGGCAGCGAACAGCGGGCCGCCCTCCTCGAAGTGCGCCACGCCGCGCCCGAGGAGCTCGGGGCCGCGCAGGACCTCGCCCGTCTTGCGGTCGGCCACCACGAGCACCATCACGAGGCCCTGATCCGAGATCTGCTCGCGCTCGCGCAGCACGATCTGGGAGACGTCGAGCCCGCCGCGCGCGTCGAGCCACACCCGCCCGCTCTTCACCGCGTCCCCGGTGCGCATCTGGCCCGCCTCGATGACCAGCGACTCGCCGTCCTCGATCACGAAGACCCCCGACGCCGGCACGCCCATCCGGAGCGCCGTGCGCGCATGGGCGAGCAGCATCCGGTACTCGCCGTGGATGGGGACGAAGTGCTCCGGCCGGACCGCGTCGAGGAGCATCTTCTGCTCCTCGGCCTGGGCATGGCCGCTCGCATGGATCGGATCGAGGCCGCGATCGATCACCACGGCGCCGCGCCTCGCCAGACGGTTGGCCAGCTGGCTGACGGCGATCTCGTTGCCGGGGATCGCGCGCGACGAGAAGATCACCGTGTCGCCCGGGTCGACCCGCAGCCGGTGGTGGTCGCCCACGGCCATGCGCGCGAGCGCGCTGTTCGGCTCGCCCTGCGCGCCCGAGGCGAGAACGATGAGGCGCTTGGGCGGGAGCGTGGCCGCCGTGGCGTCGTCGACGAGCACGCCGGGGGGGATGGTCAGGATGCCGATCTCCTGGGCGATCCGCGTGTTTGTCGCGAGGCTGCGCCCGGCGAGCACGACCTTGCGGCCGAGCTGGGCGGCGAGGTCGAGGACGCTCTGGACCCGGTGGACGTTGGAGGCGAACAGCGCGACAAGGATGCGCCCCTTCGCCTCACGAAACGGCCGGACGAACCCCTCGGCCACGGTCGTCTCGCTCACCGACCAGCCGTCGCGCTCGGAGTTTGTGGAGTCCGACAGGAGGGCCACCACGCCGGCGCGGCCGTACTCGGCGAAGCGGCCGAGGTCGAGCCGGTCGCCGCCCACGGGGGTGAGATCGATCTTGTAGTCGCCGGTGTGGATGACGATGCCCTCGCCCGTCTCGATCGCGAAGCCGACCGCGTCGGGGATGGAGTGGGTCACGCGCAGGGGCTCGGCGCGGAACGGGCCCGCCGTGAAGTGCTGCTGCGGCTCGACCTCGCGGAGCGGCACCTCGATGCCGTGCTCGACGAGGCGCTCGCGCACGAGCCGGAGGGTGAAGCGCGTCCCGTACACGGGGACCGGGAACTCGCGCAGCAGCGACGGCAGGCCGCCGATGTGATCCTCGTGGCCGTGCGTCACGAGCACCGCGTCGACCCCGCCCGCCTCGCGCACGTAGCTGAGGTCGGGGATCGCGACCTCCACGCCGAGCACCTGGTCGTTGGGGAACATGACGCCGCAGTCGACGAGCACACGGCGGCCCCCCTCCTCGATCAGCATCGCGTTCATCCCGACCTCGCCGAGGCCGCCGAGAGGAATGATCCGGACTCCCATGGGCGCGCAGCCTAGCATTGTCGATCGCGCGAATACTCCCCCGCCGCCATCGCGGCGCGCGCGACCGGCCCTCGCGCCGGCTGCGGCCCGATCGGCGCCGGCCCACGCCGCGCCGCCGGCGCGGGGTAAGCCGCGCCCGGGAGAGCCGGCTCGCCCGCTTGGCGCGGGTGTGTGCTCCGGTCTGCGGATTGTCTCTCCCGCGCCACCGGAGGGACTCATCCCTGGCGCCCTGCCCCTCGCACGCATCGTCCCCGGGACGTCCACTCCGCCATCGATGACTCGAACGGCCTCATCGTCGCCCTCGCCGGCCTGTCCGCGCGCAAGCCGTCGGCGAAGATCGCCGGCGTGATCCTCGGCGCGACCGAATCTCTCCGACGTGCTCACTCGCCTCGAGCCGAGGCCAACCGTTCTCTGGCTCACCCACGCTCCGCGAGCCGCGGTATCGCGCCGACCGGACTCGCGATGACCGCACCGCAGCGCACATCACCCGCCTTGCCGGAGCGAAGTTACACGCTTGCCACAGGCGTTCCGCCCATGCAACCATCGACAAACCATGCGCAAGACCAGGATCGGAGATCTGCCCTTCACACTGGTCGAGCTGATGTACGAAACCGCTGATACCGTAATCTACCGCGCACAACGCGACGCGGACGGTACCCCGGTGACGATCAAGGTGATGAAGGGTGAGCACCCCGGTCAGCGGCACGTCGCGCAGCTCCGGCATGAGCTCGAGATCTCGCGCCACCTCAACCTCGATAGCGTCGTTCGCGCCCACCGGCTGGAGAGCATCCCGGGCGGGGCGGCGCTCGTCATGGAGTACTTCGCCGGGGTGCCGCTCGACAAGCTCGCGCGCTCGACGCCGCTCGACCTGAGGACGAAGCTGCGTATCGCGTCGTCGCTGGCCGGCACGCTGGCGGCGGTGCACGGCAAGCATGTCATCCACAAGGACGTCAAGCCGCAGAACATCCTGGTCAACCCGGAGACGTGGCAGGTCAAGCTGACGGACCTCGGGAGCTCGACGCGACTCTCGGAGGAGGCGCTGGCGACGGAGGGCCCAGAGCTCCTCGAGGGGACTCTGGCCTACATGTCGCCGGAGCAGACCGGTCGAATGAACCGCGTCATCGACTACCGGACTGACCTCTACTCGCTGGGCGTGACGCTCTACGAGGTCTTCGCCGGGGTGCTCCCATTCCAGGCGACCGACCCGGTCGATCTCATGCACAGCCACATCGCGCGCATCGCGACGCCGCTGTGCGAGCGCTCGCCGGACATCCCGAGGGGGGTGTCCGACATCGTGCAGAAGCTGATGTCCAAGGTCGCCGAGGAGCGGTATCAGAGCGGGACCGGGCTCAAGGTCGATCTCGACACGTGCCTCTCGGCGCTCGAGGCGACCGGCCGGATCGCGCCGTTCGAGCTGGGGTCACGCGACATCGCGAGCGAGCTCAGGCTCCCGCAGAGGCTCTATGGACGCGACGCGCAGATGGCCGAGCTGCTCGCGGCCTTCGAGCGGGCGCGCGGGGGCAGGTGCGAGCTCCTGCTCATCGCGGGCGGCGCCGGGATCGGGAAATCGGCGCTCGTGAACGAGATCCAGAAGGAGGTCGCGCAGCGGCGCGGGCACTTCATCGAGGGGAAGTTCGATCAGCTGAGCCGGAACATGCCGCACGCGCCGGTGGCGGGCGCGCTGCGCCAGCGCGTCCGGCAGCTCCTGACCGAGCCGGCCGAGTCGCTCGAGCAATGGAAGGACAAGCTCCTCGCGGCCGCGGGGAAGAACGCGCGCATCCTCGTGGAGCTCATCCCGGAGCTCGGGCTCATCCTCGGGCCGCAGCCCGCCGTGGCGGAGCTCGGGCCGAACGAGGCGCAGAACCGCTTCAACCTCGTTTTCCAGGACTTCTTGCGCGTCATCACGACGGCAGAGCACCCGGTGGTGCTCTTCCTCGACGACCTCCAGTGGGCCGACCCGGCCTCGCTGAAGCTGCTGCAGGTCGTCCTGACCGATCCGGGCGGGGCCTACCTGCTCATCATCGGCGCCTACCGCGACCAGGAGGCGATCGCAGGGCAGCCGCTCATGACCTGGCTCGGGGAGCTGCGGGCCGCGGGCGTCCCGCGGCGCGAGCTCCTGCTCCCGCCGCTCTCGCTCGCCGACGTGCGCCAGCTCGTCGCGGACGCGCTGTGCGCGCGCCCGGAGCAGGTGCAGGCGCTCGCGGAGGTGCTGGACGCGACGAGCAAGGGCAACCCGTTCTTCCTGAGCCAGCTGCTCAAGGAGCTGTACGCGGCGGGGCTCGTGGCCTTCGATCCGGGGGCCGGGCGGTGGACGTGGGACCTCGAGCCCATCCGGCAGCGCTGGGGCGCGGTCAACGTGCACGATCTGCTCGTCGACAAGATGCAGCGCCTCGCGCCGGCGACGCAGCTCGTGCTCCAGCTCGCCGCGTGCATCGGCCACCAGTTCGACCTGAAGACGCTGTCGACCGTGCGCGAGGTGCCGCCGGCGGAGATCGCGGCCGACCTCTGGGAGGCGCTGCGCGAGGGGCTCGTGCTGCCGCTCGACTCCGACTACCGGCTGCTCCACACGTCCGACGGCGCGCCCGCGGAGCTGCCGCTCTCGGTGAGGTACCGGTTCCTGCACGACCGGGGGCAGCAGGCGGCCTACAGCCTGATCGAGGACGCGCGCAAGCAGGAGGTGCACCTCCGGATCGGCCGGCTCACGCGGGCGCAGCTGGGCGGCGAGCCGCGCGACGAGGATCTGTTCAAGGTCGTGAGCCACTGCAACCTCGGCGCGGCGCTGATCGAGGACCGGGCAGAGCAGCTGGAGCTCGCGCGCCTCAACCTGGCCGTGGGGAAGCGGGCCAAGGCATCCATGGCGAACGCCGCGGCGGCCGAGCACTTCAAGACGGGCCTGTCGCTGCTCGGGCCGGGGAGATGGGAGGAGGACTACGCGCTCTGCTTCGCCCTGCACCGGGAGCGGGCCGAGTCCGAGTGGCTGAGCGGCAACGAGAAGCAGGCGGAGGCCTCGATCCACGAGCTCCTCGGGCACGCGCGCTCGCGCCTGGAGCGCGCGGAGGTCTATAACCTGCGGATCCTCGTGCACACGATGCGCGGGGAGTTCGCCGACGTGCTGCGGGTCGGCCGGGAGGGCGTGGCGCTCTTCGGGATCGAGCTGCCGGAGCCGCTCGACGCGATCCATGCGGCGTTCGGGGCCGCGCTCGCGGAGGTGCCGATCCACCTGGCCGGGCGCCGGGTCGAGGAGCTCGCGGACGCGCCGTGGGTCGGCGACGACGAGCAGCTGGCGGCGCTGCGGCTCCTGGCGGCGATGATCCCCGGGGCGTACACGCTCAACCCGGCGCTGCTCGCGCTCATCGCGGTCACGCAGGTCAACCTCTCGCTGAAGTACGGCAACTCGCCCGCGGCGGCGTGCGCGTACGGCCTCTACTGCCTCTTGCTCGCGGGGGGGATGGGGAGGCCCGAGGCGGCGCGGCAGTTCCAGGGCGTCTCGCTCGCGCTCTGCGAGCGCGGGGAGGGGGTGGAGCTGCAGTGCAAGGCGTACGTCGTGTGCGGCGCGCCGTCCCACCTCTTCGAGCCGGTCCGCGCGTCGGTCGCGTGCCTCGCCAAGGCGTACCAGGCCGGGCTGAGCTCGGGCGACTTCAGCTTCGGGGCGTACGCCTGCCTGAACATCGTGACGATCCTGCTCTCCTCGGGCCAGGAGCTCGGCGCGCTCCGCGAGGAGCTGACCGGGTACCTGCGGTTCCTGCAGCGGACGCAGGACCCGCTCGGCACGCCGGTGCTCGTCGTCGCGCAGCAGATGATCGCGTGCCTGGAGGGCAGGACGAACGGGCGCCAGAGCCTGAGCGACGGGGCGTTCGACGAGGGCGCGTTCCTCGCGGGGCTCGCGCCCGCGCAGGAGCTGCCGAGGTGCTGGTACTTCGTGAACATGCTCGTGCTCGCGGTGCTGTACGGCGACCCCGCGGGCGCGCTGCTGATGGCGGCGCGGGCCGAGAAGCACAGCGCGAGCGCGATGGGCCTGTTCCTCGCGAACGACATCCCCTTCTACCTGAGCCTCGCGCTGCTCGCGCTGTGCGCGACCGCGACCGAGGAAGAGCGGGAGCGGCACCTCGCGGCCGTCGCGGAGCACCGGGCGAAGATCGCGGGCTGGGCGCAGCACGCGCCGGAGAACTACGCGCACAAGGAGCGGCTGATCGGGGCGGAGATGGCGCGCGTCCTCGGCAAGGACGCGGAGGCGGCGGAGCTCTACGATCAGGCCATCCAGGGGGCGCGGGAGAGCCAGTTCACGCACCCGGAGGCGCTCGCGAACGAGCTGTGCGCGCGGTTCTACCTGCAGCGGGGGCGGGATCGGATCGCGCGGTGGCACATGACCGACGCGTACAGGGCGTACCTCCGGTGGGGGGCGACGGCGAAGGCGGATCGCCTCGCGAAGGAGCACGAGCAGCTGCTCGACCCGGCGTCCCTCGGCGAGGCGCAGCAGACCCGGGTCGTCGGCACGACGGTGACGCGCAGGGGGAGCACCGAGTCGTTCGACGTCGCGACGGTGGTCAAGGCGATGCAGGCGGTCGCGAGCGAGAACGTGCTCGATCGGCTGCTCGACCGGCTGATGCGGAGCGTGGTCGCGAACGCGGGGGCGCAGCGCGGCGCGCTGATCCTCGATCGCGACGGGAAGCTCGTGATCGTGGCCTCCATGCGCGTCGATCCCGACGTGGTGGAGACGGGGCTGTCGATCCCGGCGCTCGAGAGCAAGGAGGTCGCGACGAGCGTCGTCCAGCTTGTCGCGAGGACGCGCGAGCCCGCCGTGGTGAACGACGCGCGGCAGGACAGCCGCTTCGCGGCGGATCCGTACGTCGCGGAGCGGAGGCCGCGCTCGATCCTGTGCCTGGCCATGACGCACCAGGGGCGCTCGGCGGGGCTCCTGTACCTGGAGAACAACGTGGTGCAGCGGGCGTTCACGCCGGGGAGGGTCGAGGTCTGCGGGCTCCTCGCCTCGCAGGCGGCCATCGCGCTGGAGAACGCGCTGCTCATCGCGAGCATCCGCGCGGGCACCGAGGCGCTGCAGCGCTCGAACGACCAGCTGCAGCGGGAGCTCGAGCTGCGCGTGGCGTCCGAGGCGGAGCGGGCGCTCCTGCAGCAGGAGATGCTGCGCCGGCAGACGCCGATCATCCCCATCACGGACGACGTGCTGGTCATGCCGATCGTCGGAGCGATGGATGGCGAGCGCGCTCAGCAGGTGCTCGAGACGGCGCTGAACGGGTTCCATTCGAGGCAGGCCAAGGTGGTGATCCTGGACATCACCGGCGTGGCGCAGGTCGACGCGACGGTGGCCGACGCGCTGATCAAGACGGCCAAGGCGCTGCAGCTCCTCGGGGCCAGGACGGTCCTCTCGGGGGTCCGGCCCGAGGTGGCCCGCGCGCTTGTGGAGCAGAACGTCTTCCTCGGCTCGATCGTGACGATGGGGACGCTGCAGAGCAGCATCGCGTATGCGCTGGGGCCGAAGGGGCTGTCGGGCTCGGTCGGGCGGCAGGCAGGGGCGGCGCGGCAGGCGTGACCGCGCAGCGCTGCCGCGCGCGGTCGACGTGACGCGCGCGGCAGCGCCGGCGGGGGGGGGTCAGGGCGTGCTGCTCGGATCGGCGGGGTCGCTGCCGGCGTCCCGCTCGTCGCCGTCGAGGAAGCCGTCGCTGTCGCGATCGATGCCGGCGCGCGCGCCCGAGCCCGGCGGCATGCAGGTGTACGTCAGATGGTGGTGCGTCTGAGTGGCCAGCAGGCGGAGCACCGTGTCGCTGATGGGCGGGAGGATCTGCCGATCGGAGAGGAAGTGGCCATTGCCCACGTAGAGGAACCCGATCTCGTGCAGGAACCCCTGGGTCTTCGCCACGAGATCGCACTCCCCGACATCGGCGCGATCCATGAGCAGGTCGATGCGCGGCGCGGCCACCGTGCCGTTCGAATGGCTGAGCGTCACCTGCTGACCGACGACGGGCGCCATGTTGCTCTCGATGGCGAGCACGTAGGACTCGAGCTGCCGGCGCAGCACGTCGCCCGCGGGGGTGAAGGGGATGCCCGTGGGGTTGTTCGTGAACTGGTCGGAGAACCCGATGGCGGAGAAGAAGCGATACATCGTGTCGACCGTGCCGTTGTTCAGGATACCGAAGCCGCGGATCTGATCTCCCACGTCGTTTGTGTCGCGCGGGAAGAACACGAACGGGACATCCGGCAGGCCGAAGGCGCCGACCTTGGTGTACACGTTGCGGAGCTGGGGGATCTTGAAGAGCTGCGTCTGGAAGTCGAAGACGGAGCTGCCGTCGGTCCCGAAGAAGCCGGGGAAGTCGTCGCCCGGGTTCGCGTCGGGGTCGACCACGTGGCAGCCGCCGCAGCTCGCGATCGAGTTGACCACGGGACCGTTGAAGAAGGTCTTTCCCGCCTGCTGATCGGGCGTGAGCGAGTTGTCGAGGGCCCTGATCGGGTTGGGCGGGTAGGTGACCTGGAGCATGAAGTCGGTGAACGCCTCCATGTCCTCCTCTTCGAGGAACTCGCTGCGTCCGAGCAGGTCCGTGAACCCCGCCTGGAACTGCCGGAACGCCTCGCGCTCATCGAAGGCGCCGTCGTCCGGCTGGGTGGACGGCTCGAGGTTGCCCCCCGTGCGGTCGCCGCGCCAGTGCATCGGGCCGTGGTTGGCGAGGCCGCGGAGGCTCTGCGTCACCATCGGCCCCTTCATGGGGTGGAAGATGGGATCCGTGATCTCCTGCTGGAAGATGACGTCGTAGAGGCCGAAGGGGAAGGGGCCCGGATCCGTCACGACGAACCCGTCCGGATTGCCGAGGTTCCAGGCCAGGTCGTCGAGGTTGCCGAACACGTGGCAGCTCGCGCAGGCCGAGTCGCCGTGGCTCGACGAGAACGACGCGTCATAGAGGAAGCGGCGGCCGTTCACGATGCTGGACGGCTCGGGGTTGTGCATCGCGACGTGCCCCACCTCCATCTTCGATGTGGTGTTGATCACCGAGATCGAGTTGTCGAAGCGCGTCAGCACGTAGAGGCGATTCTTGCTCTCGTCGAGCACGAGGCCGGTCGGCCCGCCGCCGCTCACCGGGATCTGGTTCGCGGTGCTCGGCACGAACGTGTCGTTCTCGAGCGCGGCGGTGCTGAAGACGCCGATCTTGCTCGATCCGAGCGCGGCGACGTACAGCGTCGAGCCATCGCTCGTCACGGCCATCTCCTGCGGAAAGGCGAGGCTCTTCGCGTTCTCGGCGTTGGGGATCGGCGCGCAGCACGTGCTGTAGTTGATGTGCTTGTTGAGGTGCCTCGGCGCGACGCCTCCCGGGCTGAGGACGGTGATCCGGCTCTCATGCAGGTGGCCGCGCGCTGTCTCACCGGCGAAGATGCCGGGCCCCTCGAAGCTCTGCTGGTTGAACGCCTCGGTGTTCGCGACGTAGACCTTCCCGCTGACCGGGTTGACGGTCATGTTGAAGAGGATCGTCCCGACGTCGGCGAAGAAGCCCTCGTTGCCGCTGATCCACGCGGGGGGGTTCGCGTTGGCGTCGATGACGAAGACGTCCTTGTCCGGCAGGGAGAACCTCATCTGGTCGTCCCAGGTGCGACCCAGCTCGTCGTACCAGTGCCCGCCGTCGTATTTGACGATGATGGCGGTCTCGGGCGCCGGCTCTCCCTCGACGTTGGTGCTGGGGCCGGGCACGCCGTTCGGCCCGAAGCCGTCGGGGACCAGCGCCTCGTTGACGGCGGCGGTGCGGTTGCCGGAGTGGAACGCCGCCGCGTAGACCTTGCTGCCGTCCGGGGTCACGGCCAGGGCGCGCGGGGTGTCGCTGAAGAGGGTGATGATGTTGAGCGGATTACCCCCGAGGGACGACCCGAGCTGGGCCGCGTTGAAGACCCAGACGTCGGCGCGCCCCACGCCGGGCGTCGTGAGCTGTGGGTCGAGGGGGCTGTTCTGGCCGCGGTGGGCCGTCGTGATGAAGGCCCGGTTTCGCCCCGGACCGGCGAACACGATATCGCGCGGCTCATCGCCCACGAGGAGCGTGCGCACGACGCGCCCGGTGTGGCCGCCGAGGCCCAGGTGGACGACGCTCACGCTGTCCGACAAATGGTTGACGACCCAGACCTCGTTGTTGCTGCGGGCGGCGACGGCCACCGGCTCCACGCCGACCGATATCGACGTTCGGTGTTCCAGGCCACCGCTCCCGATGCGGAACACCTCGAGGCGGTTATCCGGCGTGTTGATGGCGAAGAGCAGCTTCCCGTCCGGTGAGATGGCCAGCGGGCGAACCTGGCCGCTCTCGAAGGCGGTGAACGACGGCGCCGCGAGCGCCGGCGCTCCGGAGAGCGATATTGCAGTCAGGGATGCGACGAGAGCGCCTAACGTCGCCCACGGTGAACCGGGCAATCGAGTCATGGATGCCTCCGTGTGTCGAGTGGCTCCGCGGCCAAGCAACGACAATCCAAGACTGTAAGACAAATTCAAATGATTGTTCAAGCATGCAACGAAGCGCGATGCGCATTTTTGCAAGTGAGCGATCTCGCGTCGTTTCATGTCCGCTTCCATGTCCGCTTCCATGTCCGCTTCCATGTCCGCTTCCACATCCACGCCGCTGATGTAGGCGTCGACAGGAATGACGCGTCATCGCGGCTGGTCACGTGTGTGAGGCGGGAGGCGCGGAGGTGCGGAGGCGCGATTGCTCATCAACATGTCAGTCGCGCGCGCGGCCGCGCGCGGCACGGATCGCCGGTGTCCCGCCTCGAGTCGCCTGTGCCCCGCCGCCTACCGGCCGCGGTGGGGCACCGGCAGAGCGGCGGGGGGGGCTCATCTGTGATGGGGAACACGGATGGCGCTCACGGGGCGCGCCTCGGCCGAGGGAGCTCCGACGCGCGTCCCCCCCAGGCGCTCCGAACGGCGGCGTATGCAGGAGGGGATTGGATCCAGCCCGAGGACGCCGTAGGCTGGAGGGGTCGTATCGACCACCGGACCCAACATCTTCGATCGCCGACGCATGAGCCGAGAGCCTGAGGTCATGTCGAGGAAGCGCCGGACGATCGCGTTTCTGATCAACAACGTCGTCGGCGACTACCAGTCGGAGCTGCGCGCCGGGGTCGAGCGCGCGGCCGAGGCGCACGACGTCAACCTCCTGACGGCCTTCGGCGACCCGTCCAGCGGCCTCCGGCCGGACGAGGCGGACCGGAGCACGTTCTATCACCTCATCGGCCAGGACACGGCCGACGGCGTCATCGTCGCCTCGTCGACGCTCTCCCACCACTACGGCGGCGTCGACGTCATGCGGGCGTTCTGCCGGTCGTTCGCGCCGCTGCCGGTGTGCAGCCTCGGGATGGCGATCGACGGCGTGCCGAGCCTCATGGTCGACAACGCGCTCGGGAGCGAGATCTCGGTCGCGCACCTGGCCGATGAGCACGGGCGCCGGCGCATCGCGTACATCGGCGGGCCGCTCAACAGCGAGGAAGCCCAGCTGCGCGCCGGCGGGTACCGGAGGGCGCTCTCGACGCGGGCGCTCCCGTGCGACGAGCGCCTCATGGCGGTCGGCGCGTTCACGATACCGACCGGGCGCGATGCGATGCGCGAGATCCTGGCGCGCCGGGTCGGCTTCGACGCCGTGGTGGCCGCCAACGACAGGATGGCGCTCGGGGCGATCGAGGTGCTCAAGGAGGAGGGGCACCGCATCCCGGAGGACGTCCTCGTGTGCGGCTTCGATGACGTCGGCATCGCGCGCTTCACGAAGCCGTCGCTCACCACCGTGCACCAGCCCATCAAGCGGCTCGGGAGGATCGCCGTGAGCACGGTCCTCCGCATGATCGGCGGCGAGCCCGTCCCGGCGCTGGAGCTCGTCCCGGTCGAGCTCACGCGGCGCGAGTCCTGCGGCTGCTGGGTTCACGCGGGCGACACGGGCCTGCCGCCGGCTCCGTCGTCGCGGGGCTACCCGGGCGCGGTCGCCGAGCAGCGGGCGTCGCTGGAGAGCGCGCTCAGGAGGAGCGTGGCGATCCCGATCGGCGCCCTCGACGGCTGGGCGGGCGATCTGCTCGTCGCGCTGGAGGAGGAGCTCGCGGGCGACAGGGGCCGGTTCCTGCGCGCGCTCCAGGAGCTGCTCGACGAGGCGAGGCGCGAGGGCGTGCTCCTCGACCAGTTCCAGGCCGTGATCTCGCTCCTGCGCGCGCGGGTCCACCCGTCGCCGGCGGGCGGCGACGCGGCGGCCCTGGAGCAGCTCTGGCACGCCGCGCGGATCCTGATCGGGAGCGAGTCCGTGCACGTCGAGGGGGAGCAGCGGCTGAGCGTGGAGCTCGCCGCGATCGACGTCACGTACGGCGCGCGGGGCTTCTCCGCGTGCTTGAGCCTGCCCGTGCTCAAGGGCCTGCTGGCGTCGGAGCTGCCGAGGATGCAGTTCTCGCAGGTGGCCGTGTCGCTCTACGACGATGCCCAGCGCGCCACGCTGAAGCCGCTGTTCCTGATGGAGGACGGCCGCGAGGTGGAGGCGCCGCCGGTGAGCTTCCCGGCGCGCCACCTCGCGCCCCCGGGGTTCCTGGACGACGCGGAGCGCAGCAGCATGGTCCTCCTTCCGGTCGCGTTCGGCGATGTGGAGAAGTTCGGCGTCGCGGTGCTCGACAGCCACGCCAGCGAGATGAGCTACGACGTGCTGCGCCTCCAGCTCGGCTCCGCGGTCAAGGCGGCGGCGCTGCACCGGGAGGTCGTGCGGGAGGTGGAGCTGCGCGAGCGCCTGGAGCAGGAGCGGGTGCGCCAGGAGAGCCAGGTCGCGGCGCGCATCCAAACCACGCTGGTGCCCAAGCAGCTCTCGATCGAGGGGCTCGAGCTCTGCGCGGTGATGAGGCCGGCGGCGGAGGTCGGCGGCGACTACTACGATGTCATCGCGACGCCCGGGGGCGGGTGGCTCGGGATCGGCGACGTCGCCGGGCACGGCCTCGCGGCGGGCCTCATCATGCTGATGATCCAGAGCATGGTGTCGGCGCTGACGTGCAACGACCCGAGCGCGAGCCCGGCGAGGATCGTCGCTGTGCTCAACAAGGCGGTCTACAAGAACGTCCGCGATCGCCTGGACCGCGACGAGCACGCGACGCTCGTGTTGCTCCGGTACGAGCGCAACGGGCGCGTGACGTTCGCCGGCGCGCACGACGACATGATCGTGTGCTCGGCGCGCACGCGGCGCTGCGCGTGCATCCCGAGCTCCGGGGTCTGGATCGGGGCGCTGCCCGAGATCGGCGCGATGACGCGGGATGACGAGCTCTTCCTGGGGGACGGGGACGTGCTCGTGCTCTACAGCGACGGCGTGACGGAGGCGCGCAACGCCCATCACGAGCAGTTCGGGCTGGAGCGGCTGTGCGCCGTCATCGAGGCTGTCCAGACGGCGCCCGTCGACGCGATCCGCGATCGGATCCTCGAGGAGGTAGCGGGCTGGTGCCCGAGCCCGGACGACGACATCACGATCGTCGTGGCGAGGTATCGCGCGCCCGAGTAGCGCGCCCGTTCACGGCGGGCTCTCCTCGACGGGAACGAAATCGAGATCGACGCCGAAGGCGCGCGGCCCGAAGACCTCCAGCGCCTCGGGCGTGCGCAGGACCGGCGGCGCCGCCACGCCCACGACCTTGACCTGCTGCCCGTAGCGAAGCGCCTCCGTTGTGATCGGCTCCGCGGTCTCGCGATCCAGGATGCACAGGAGATCAGGCACGCTGCACAGGACGCGCGTCCCGGTGCGGGCGACCAGGTTCTCGTTCTGGATCAGCACGTCCAGCGTCTCCCCGGAGCCCTCGGTGTCCCGGAGTTGCACCCGGCCCCTGGCGAAGCCCTCGGTGGTGCGGCGGTAGACGTCGATCACCTTGCCGGTCCAGAGGACGCGGCCGTGACGGTAGGGCGTCTCTCGGAGCGCACCGACGAGGCGATCGAACGGATCTCCGTGCTGCTCGTTCGCCTGCCGGATCGCCCTCCCGATCGCCAGGCAAACGCTCAGGGTGCCGCCGATGGCGGCCCTCCGCACCGCCGGCCCATCCATGGGGTACTCGGCCGTGTGCGCGCAGCCTCCCATGCGCATCGTGATGCCGCGGGCGATCCACTCCTTTCTGAAGTCGTCGCAGGCAGTGAGGATCACCGTATCTCCGTGCTCGTCCGTGATGGCCATGGGCGTTCCGGGGACGCCGTGGAGATGAAACGTGTCCTGGTAGAGGTTGGGGAAGGCCCGACCCATCCCGTCGGCGTCCACGACAGGCAGCCCGAGCTGCGCTCCCACGAGGAGCGGCACGGTCGCGTTCATCCCGCCCACCTCGACGGGCATCGTGCACGTCGCCCGGACGCCGAGGAACGCCTCCAGCCGGCGCAGCGAGAGCGCTGTCTCGTCGCCTCGAGGTATCTTCTCGATGAGGCAGGTCGGTGCCCCCATCATCGCCGTGGGGATCACCTGATCTCCATCTGCCACCTCCTCGAGGTGGACGATCTCCACGCGGCGCCCTTCGGCCATCACGCGCTCGAGCATCAGCCGGCCGATATAGGGGTCTCCGCCGCCGCCCGTGCCCAGGAAGGCGGCGCCGAGGGAGAGGTCGCGCAGGTCCTTGCGCTCGAGCACGAATCCCATCCTGGCCTCCTCACGCGCTCCGCAGATCACCGATCGCCTTGACCCGGACCCGGGTCGCGCTGGACGGCAGGTAGGCGAGCGGCACCTCCTCGATGTCGAAGATCTCGATGCTGGCCGGATCTGCGCCGGCGGCCGAGGCCCTCGCGATCGCCTCTGCCTGCGCCTCGGCCAGCGCGTCGTCCCGGGAGACGCGCTCCAGGTGG
>JAICEP010000015.1 GCA_025924095.1 Sorangium sp. | reverse complement strand
CGCCGCGCGCTTCCGCGACGTCGCTGACGACCTCTTCGAGCTCTCGCGGCACCCCGACGGCCTGCTCGGCGCGCGCAGCCGCGAGGCGTCCTCGTCGCTCGCCGAGACGCTGCTCGCCGCGGTCGTCGACGCCGCCGATCCGGAGCAGGCCGCGCGCTTCCTCCGGCTGTGCTTCTCCCGCATCAGGCACTCCGCCGTCTATGCGCGCATGCTCGGCGACGATCCGCGCGCGCTCCGCCGGCTCGTCGAGGCGCTCGGGTCGAGCGCGTTCATCGGCGACGCCATGGTCAGGTACCCCGAGCTCGTCGACGTCGTCCTGTTCGCGCGCGGCGCGCCGAGCGCCGACGTCATCAGGCACACGATCGAGGAGAGCCTCAGCGAGGCCGCGCCGGACGACGATCCCGAGGAGGCGCTCATCGCCGCGCTCCGGCGCGCGAAGGCGCGCGTCACCATCGAGGTCGGCCTGGCGGACCTGAGCGGCGAGGTCGGCACGCGCGAGGCGACGCTCGCGCTCTCGGATCTGGCCGACGCGTCGCTCGAGGCCGCGACGCGCTTCGCGCTGGGGACGCCGCCCGGGGAGCCGGTGCGGGGGCTCGCCGTGATCGCGATGGGCAAGCTCGGGGGGCGCGAGATCGGCTACGGCTCGGACCTGGACGTCTTCTTCCTGTTCGATCCGACGTGCGCCCCGTCCGGCGATCAGGGGCCCGGCTCGGATCCAGGCACCTACTACGCGCGGCGCGCGCGGCAGATCATCCGGCTCATCTCGATGTCGCACGCGGCGGGCCCCGGCTACGAGCTCGACACGCGCCTGCGCCCGTCGGGCAGCCAGGGGCTGCTCGTCACGTCCATCGACTCGTTCGCTCGCTATCACGGCATCCGCCCCGCGGACGAGGCGGACCCGGCGGAGCCGGAGCCGTCGCCCGCGCGGCACATCCGCGCGGCGATCTGGGAGCGCCTCGCGCTGATCCGGGCGCGCGCGTCGGCCGGCGATCCCGGGCTCGGGGCGGAGGCGATGGCGATCGCGCACGAGGCCGCGTACCTCCAGGCGGACGACTTCGATCGGATCGCCGAGGAGATCCACCGCCTCCGGCTGCGCATGGAGCGCGAGCTCTCGCACGAGCGCCGCGGTCGCCGCGACTTCAAGCTCGGGCGGGGCGGCCTCGCGGACATCGAGTTCGCGGTGCAGCTCCTGCAGATCCGCCACGGCGCCGACCCGCGCGTCAGGACCACCGAGACGCTCGCGGCGATCGACGCGCTCGCCTCGGCCGGGCACCTCTCGGCCGCGCACGCCGAGATCTTCCGGGAGGGCCACGCGTTCCTGCGCAAGCTGGAGCAGCGGATCCGCATCGTGCACGCGGACGCCTCGCAGCTGCTCGAGGAGAACGCGCCCGGGGTCCCGCTCCTCGCGCGGCGGACGGGCATCCGGGGCCGCACCGCGGCCGAGGCCGCGAGGGAGCTGCTCGCGCGCTACGGCGCGATCACCGAGCGCGTCCGTCGTGCGTACGAGGCGATCGTCGCGCCCGGCGCGGCGCCGAGCGCGGCGTCCGGGGGGGAGGCGAGCGCGCCGGGCGACGCGCGCTGATGGTTGCCGTTGACCCTCGACCGGGCGCGGTGGAATGTCAGGCGATCCGATGAACACTCAGAGCGAGAAGAACGCAGGCGCGGCGAACGGGCGCCGTCGCTTCACCCAGGTGACCTCCCTCGACAGCCTCATCGGCGCGCACCCGGATGCGTTGAGGCAGATCTACGGCACAGGGACGCCGGCGGATCCGGCGGAGCTCGGCGACGCGCCGCGAGGGCGCCTGCTCGCCCTGCAGCCGACGGCCGGGGTTCACCTGGCGACCCGCCCGCTGATCAGGGCGCTCGCGTCGAGCTGGATGCCCTGGAAAGGGAACGAGTTCGACCATGGAGGCAACTCCGGCACGAACGTGGTCCTCGGGAGCAAGGTGTGCCGCTTCAAGGCGCAGCTCGTGCCCTCGGAGCTCGACGGCGAGCCGACGCTCGCGCTGACCTACGGCGAGAAGGCGTTCGGCAATCCCTGGCCCGTGAGCGCGTTCAAGGAAGAGCTGCGGACCGTGTCGACCGGGGTCGCGATCGGGCCGGTGCTGTTGAAATGGCACGAGCGGTGGCACGTCGTGCTCTGGTTCGGGCTGACGCGGGTCGATCCGCAATAACCGGCGGTCGGGATCGAACGGCCCCGGACAGCCGCCGCCGCGCGCGGCCAGCTCCGGCAGCGCCCGCGGCGTCGCTCGCCTCGCTCGCGGCGCGATTGCGCGCAGCCGCTGGAGCGGCGTGCTCCATCACAATCACCCACGCGTCGATCCTTCGTGTGATCGTGTCGCGCACATGTCGCAGGCGCGGAGATCCGCTGTTCGATCCGTCCGACGCCGAGATGCGCGCGTCCTGCGCGGAGGCGGTGGTCAGGAGTATCAGGGCTCACCCTGATCTACTATCGCTTCATCCCTGCTCTTTGCTGGACATACTTCCCGATTTCTACGCTCTGGCCTACGATAGAGACTGGGCGGCAGCAGGGTACCTTTGCTCGCATCGCCCGGGAGGCTCGAAATGTTGACTTGGTCGGGCAAGGCGGGAGTCTTGATGGCTGCGATCGCTGTAGCGCCGGGCGTCATCGCTGGCTGCTCCTGCGGCGATACGGGAGGCACGGCGATCCCGGCATCCGGCGGCGCGGGGCCTGGTGGCGGGGGCGGAGACGGAGACGGAGGCGGCTTCGGCAGCGGCTTCGGCGGCTTCCTGGCGAATGTCGGCGGGGGCGGCCTGGGGGGTAACGGCTCGTGCGAGGGCCTCGAATGCCAGCAGGTCCAATGCGAGAACGGGGCGAAGACCACGGTGAGCGGCACCGTCTACGACCCCTCGGGCAAACTGCCCCTCTACAACGTGATTGTCTACGTTCCGAATGCGCCGCTCGATCCGCTCACCGACGGCGCGACGTGCGATCAATGCAGCGCGACGCTCTCGGGCTCGCCCCTCGTGACGGCGCTGACCGACACGAAAGGAAGCTTCGTCCTGGAGGACGTGCCGGTTGGCGAGAGCATCCCGCTCGTCGTCCAGGTGGGCAAGTGGCGGCGCGAGATCACGCTCCCGGTGGTCGAGAGATGCAAGGACACCGCGACGGATGCGGGGGTCGTCCGGCTGCCGCGCAACCAGGCGGAGGGGCACATCCCCAAGATCGCCCTCACGACGGGCGGCGCCGATCCCCTCGAGTGCTTGCTGCGCAAGCTCGGGATCGACGAGAGCGAGTTCACTCCGGAGACCGGGACGGGGCGGATCAACCTGTTCGCTGGCCGTGGTGACGCGGGGCACCCCGTGACGACGCGGTATGCGGACGGCCTCAATCAAGGTGTGGAGCTCACGCCGGCCACGAGCCTCTGGGGGACCGTCGACAGCCTGCGCCAGTACGACATGGTGATCCTCGCCTGCGAGGCCGATCCGCACGTCGAAGACAAGCCGGAGACGGCGCGCCAGGCCATGCTCGATTACACCTCGATGGGCGGGCGCGTGTTCGCGTCCCACTGGCACAACGTCTGGCTGAAGCGGGGGCCGGCGCCGTTCCCGAGCACGGCGGTCTGGGACAACTTCAACGAGGACCCGGTGAGCCCCCTCACGGCGCTCGTGGACACCACGCTTCCGAAGGGGCAAGCCCTGGCGGACTGGCTCGTCAACGTCGGCGCGTCGACCGCGCCCGGCGAGATCGTGATCAACGGGGCGCAGCACACGGTGAACGACGTGGTCGAGGGCACCTCGACCCGGTGGATCTATTACAACGAGCCTGAGCCGGCCGGGGTCCAGTACTTCACGTTCAACACGCCCATCGGCGTCGACGAAGATCAGCAGTGCGGGCGCCTCGTGTTCACGGACATCCATGTCTCCGCGGGCGACGTCACCGGCCCGCCCTTCCCGGAGGGGTGCTCCGAGGAGGAGCTGACGCCTCAGGAGAAGGCGCTGCTCTTCATGCTGTTCGACCTGTCGTCCTGCATCGTGCCCGACGACGAGGAGCCGCAGGTTCCCATTCCGCAGTGACGCCCCCCGGCTGTCTCCGCCCGCTCTGCGCCGTGGGCCGGCCCCGGAGCCCTCTGCCAGGGCTGCATGACGGATATCAGCGTTCTCCCGACAGACGTCGCCCCCCTCCCGAGCTGCCGCAAACGATGCTTGGCCACGCGCGGGAGCGCGGGAAATGGGCGCCCCGCGCCCCTGGACGAGCGTCGGTCGTCATCGGGCCACGCCTGAGCGTTTCTCCGGAACACCCTGCTTCAATCCGCTGCGCCTGACGCGCGAGGCCGTGAGCCCTGGACCGTCGGTTCTCATATTGCGCGCGATCGGCCGGAGGCTCACGCTGCCAGCCATTCCGCCGCTCTTCCTCGCCGCGTTGCGACAGCGATTGAGCAGAGCAAGACGGCAAGGAGGACGACAGCAAAGACAAGAGGCTGTCGCGGTGGGAAGCACCACGCACATACGGAATGTCATCCATGCATGGCCCGGGGATCCTGCTAGCATGAATCTCAACCGCAGTGCGGTGCCACTCCCGAGCCTGGGTCGCTGGTTTTCGGCTCGCCCGAAGGAGCATTCCTACGATGGTCCAGCATCGCCCTACGCCAGCGGCTGCATGTGGGACCATCGAGCGCGGGCCTCGCGAAGGCGGCCTCGCGCCGCGGTCTCCCGGGGCATTGCAGGGTACCGGGCGCACGGAGGCGCTTCCGCCGCAGAGCGGGATGGGGGGGTTGTGCGGAGCGATGGAGGGCGATGAAGTTCAGGTCTGTCCTGCGTCCCTGCCGCCGTCCTCGCGCCGGAACCTCGCTGGCCGGCGCGGTGACGCGGGTTGCCCGCTCTGCGCGAGGCGCGCGCGCGGGGGGGCGACGCTGTCGGGGCTCGGCGGGACGGCGTACCACTTCCTGACCGCCACCTGGGTGGTCCTCATGGTCGGCGAGCCGTCGCCGTCGCAGCCCTGACCGGGCACCGCTGGGATCTGCTGTTGTAGGAAAAATGCAGGCGGGCGCTCCGCGACGCGCGGCGCGCCCGACGCTGCGGCTCAGCTGGCCGACCGCCTTCCGGCGGTCGCGCGCTTCTGGCCGGCCCTCTGCGCGCCCGGCTGCGCTGACCTCGTCCGCCGCGCTCCACCGCGCCCGCCGGCAGGCGGCTGCCTCGCCGCGCCGGCGCGCTGCGGTGTCGCCCGCTTGGTGCTCGCCGCCTTGCGCGCCGTCTTCCGCCCGCCGACCGCCGCCGGCCCGGCCGTGCCCCGGGCGCGCCCCGCCGCCGCTCCTCCGGCGGCGGCCCGCTTCCTCGTAGCAGCCGCCTTCTTGGCCGCGGCGCTCCGCGGCCCGCTCGTCTGGCCGGCGGCCGCCTTCCTCGCCGCGCTGCCCGTCCTCGGCTTTGCCCCCGCCTTTGCCCCCGCAGTGGTGCGCGCCGTGCCCGGCCGCGCGGCGGCGCCTGCTCCTGCCTTGCGCGCCCCCTTCCCGGCCTGGGTCGCGCGCCGGGTCGGGCTCGCGGTCTTCCTCGCGCCGCTGGCCGCGGCCTTGGTCCGCCTGCCCGGCGCCGTCCGGCCGGCCTCGCCCTGGGACGTCGCGGGCGAAGCCTGTTCGCGCTCGCCGCTCCCGACCCGCTTCCGCTGCTTGGACGTATCCTTTGCTGTCTCGCCTCTCGGCATTGAGCCCTCCCCCCGAGCTCTCTCGACATGAGCTCGCTCGTGGACTCATGGTGCCACAGCCTTTCCTCTTTCCCGGTCGGAAAATCGGCGGGAAGTACCGGAATCGAAATCAGGAATCGCTGTAGCCCACCCCGGCGAAAGCGCCTATTGCGCGTCAGGCACGCGGCAGATCGGCGCCGGAGACCCGCTCGGAAGCGCTCAGAAATCCCAGTCGAAGCCGACGCGGATGCCGCCCTTGAGGTTCCACTGGGCGGGGCGCCGGTGGGTCTCGAGCACGTGCTCGACCGCGATGCCGAGACCGGCCCACGGCATGACGCCCCGCATCCGCAGGGACGAGACGCCGACCAGCGCACCGGCGCGCAGCCCCGGGCTCAAGCGGAGGTCGTCCTGGGTGAAGTACGCGAGCGAGGCGAGCTCGCCTTCGTAGTGCCAGGTGCGGGCGTGGTAGCGCAGCACCATCGGCAACGCGGCGACGAAGCTGATGGGGAAGCGGGTCTTGGTCTCCGTCTGCTCGAGCTGCGCCGTGCCGCCGAACTCGCCGCCGGCCAGGAACGTCCAGCGCTCGTCGAGCCCGCTGCCGAGCAGCATCCGCGCCGAGCCGCCGGCGCCGGGGAGGACCCGGCCGGCCGCGCCCTCGAGGACCACGATGCCGCCCCCCTCCATGTTGAGCGTGGTCCGGTAGGCGTCGGTCTCGCGCCCCCGGAAGGCCGGGGAAGGGCGGAGCCAGAACGGGCACTCGGCCGGCGCATCGCCGGCGCCGCGCGCGCGGCGCATCGCCTCGGCGAGGAGCGCGCGCACCCGCGTCGCGAACAGGAGCTCCGCGACCTCGTCGAGATCGCCCCCGCCGCGCCGGAACGCCTCCTCGACGGGCCCGCCGAGCTCGAGGATCTGCCGGTCGAGCGCGGCGAGCGCGGTGGCGCGCGTCTCCGCGGTCGCAGAGCACACGCTCATCAGCGCCGGCGACATGATCTCGTCGATCTCGTACCGATCGATCGTCCAGCCGAGCGACTGCTGCACCTCGACCATCTTCTCGAGATCGACGAGCAGGCCGACCACCGCGAGATCGCGCGGCGCGGCCTCCTCCGGCGGCGCCCGCGGCGGCGCGGCCTCCGCGAGGGGCGCCGCCGACGCCGCGAGCAACGCGGCGAGCACCGGACCCCACGCCAGCGCGGACACCTTTCCCATTGCGCCTCGCACGATCGCCCCTCGCATCGTCCCTCAGAAGCAGGTGCCGCCGCCGCAGCTCCTGCCCACGCAGCGCAGCAGCTGGAACGTCTCGGGGCTGTTCATGCACTCGAACCCGCAGACCGCGGGGCCGTTCCCCTCGTCGAGGCAGCCGAAGAAGCACGCCACGTCCTCGGCGCAGGCGAGGCTGATGAGGCACTGGTTGAGCTGCGCGCAGCAGCTCTCGGCCACGCAGCCCCCGCACGCGGTCCCGTCGGACGGGCAGGCGGGGCCGCCGCAGAGGCCGTTCTGGCAGTCGTCGTCGCAGCACTCGTCCGAGCCCGCGCACGGCCGGCCGTCGGGCCTGCACTCGGTCACGCACCCGGAGACCGGATCGCACGCGCCGCTGCAGCATGCCGCGTCGGATGCGCAGGCGCTGCCGTCTCCGGCGCACGCGCCGCAGGTCAGCCCGCAGAGCCCCGTGGCCTCGCCGACGCAGATCTCGTCCCAGCTGGAGCTGCAGCAGAACGGGTCGAACCGGCAGATCTCCGCCTCGCAGCCGCCGCAGTCGGCCGTGAGCGGCGCGCCGATCGCGCACGGCTCGTGCGAGCAGGCCACGCCCCCGCAGACGCCCTCGTCACAGACGCCGGAGCAGCACGCGTCGGCCGAGCCGCACGCCTCGCCGTCGGGGCTGCACCCGCCGCAGACACCCGCGTTGCAGCGCCCGGAACAGCAGTCCGCGCCCGCGTCGCAGCCGGAGCCATCGGGCGAGCACGCCTCGACGCAGCCGCCATCGCGGCAGGCGCCGCTGCAGCACGCTCCCGTGCAGCAGTCGCCCGGGGCGTCGCACGGCGCGCCGTCCTGCGCGCAGCTGCCGCCGCCACAGATCCCCCGCGCGCACGCGGCGCTGCAGCAGTCGGCCGCGCCCCGGCAGGGGAGCCCGTCCTCCCGGCACACCGTCGCGTCCGGACGTGCGTCGGGGGCGCCCCCTGCGTCCGCGAGCTCGGACAGCCCGACGAGCTGCTCGCGTGAGCCGCATCCCAGGGCCGGAGCCGCGAGGGCGAGGAGGACCACCAGGAGCAGGGCGGGCGCTCGGGAAAGCACGGGCTCGAGGCTATCACGGGCGCAGTCCATGACGGGCGGGCGTGACGGTGGGGAAAGCGGCGTAAAGCGGCGTGAAGCGTGGCGGGACGGAGCGGCAGGGGACGGCGGTAGGGGGAGCGCGAGACGGCGGTGCGGGAGACCTCGGCGGCCCGCCGAACGTTCGGACCCGGGGCCGCTTCCGATGCTACACTCGCCAGCGTGTCGTTGAAGATCGACCAGGATCACGGGCGCTTCCGTCAGATCGTTCGCGGCCGCATCCGCGAGAACCTGCGCAAGTACATTTCGCAGGGCGAGCTCATCGGGCGAAAGGGAAAGGACCTCGTCTCGATTCCCATTCCGCAGATCGACATCCCGCGCTTCCGCTTCGGCGACAAGCAGCGCGGTGGCGTGGGGCAGGGCGAGGGCAACCCCGGCGATCCTGTGGGAGGCTCGGACGACAAGCAGCCCGGGCAGGGGCAGGCGGGCAGCGGCGAGGGCGACCACCTCCTCGAGGTCGACGTCACGCTCGAGGAGCTCGCCGGCATCCTCGGCGAGGAGCTCGAGCTGCCCGACATCATGGACAAGGGCAAGAGCAAGATCTCGAACGCCCACGACCGCTACTCGGGCATCCGCCGGGTCGGCCCGGAGTCGCTGCGTCACTTCAAGCGGACGTACCGCGAGGCGCTGAAGCGGATGATCTCGAGCGGGACGTTCCGCCCGACGGCGCCTGTGGTCGTCCCCATCCCCGACGACAAGCGGTACCGCTCGTGGAAGACGATCACCGAGCCCGTCGCGAACGCGGTCATCATCTACATGATGGATGTCTCCGGCTCGATGGGCGACGAGCAGAAGGAGATCGTGCGTATCGAGTCGTTCTGGATCGATGCGTGGCTGACGCGCCAGTACAAGGGCCTCGAGTCGCGCTTCATCATCCACGACGCGATCGCCCGCGAGGTCGACCGGGACACGTTCTTCCACACGCGCGAGTCCGGCGGCACGATGATCTCGAGCGCCTACAAGCTCTGCTCTCAGATCATCGACAACGACTACCCGCCGGACGAGTGGAACATCTATCCGTTCCACTTCTCCGACGGCGACAACTGGTCGATGGACGACACGCTCTCCTGCGTGGATGTGCTCAAGAACCAGCTCCTGCCGCGGGTCAACATGTTCGCCTACGGGCAGGTCGAGAGCCCGTACGGCTCTGGCCAGTTCATCAAGGATCTGAAGGAGCACTTCTCGCATGACGACCGGGTCGTGGTGAGCGAGATCAGGGACAAGGACGCCATCGTGGGCAGCATCAAGGATTTCCTGGGGAAGGGGAAGTAGAGCGGTATGAGCAAGTTCGCGTTGAACACCGCGCTCCCCCGGTACCTGCGCACCGAGAAGGAGCGCATCGAGAAGATCGCCCGGGACTTCGGGCTCGACTTCTTCCCGGTCATCTTCGAGATGCTGACGTACGACCAGATGAACGAGATCGCCGCGTACGGCGGCTTCCCGAGCCGCTATCCGCACTGGCGGTTCGGCATGGAGTACGAGCAGCTGTCGAAGAGCTACGAGTATGGCCTCTCGAAGATCTACGAGATGGTCATCAACAACAACCCTTCGTACGCCTACCTGCTCGAGGGCAACTCGCTCACCGACCAGAAGCTCGTGATGGCGCACGTGTACGCGCACGTCGACTTCTTCAAGAACAACTTCTGCTTCCGGTCCACCGATCTCGACTATCGCGGCCCGCTCGTCGACCCCGTGCGCAAGAGCGAGTCCTATGATCCGGACCGCAAGTGGATCGACAAGATGGCGAACCACGGCGCCCGCGTGTCGCGCCACATCGAGCGCCACGGCATCAACAAGGTCGAGGCGTTCGTCGACCACTGCCTCTCGCTCGAGAACCTGATCGACCCGTGGGCCCCGTTCACCGGCCGCCCGGCGCCCAGGGAGGAAGAGGAGCCCACGGAGGAGCCGATGGACACCTACAAGCTCCGCGCCAAGGAGTACATGGACTCCTTCATCAACCCCGAGGAGATCCTCGCGGCGCAGAAGAAGAAGCGGCAGGACCAGAAGAAGCCGGATCGCAGGGTCCCCGAGCGCCCGGAGCGCGACGTGCTCAAGTTCCTGCTCGACCACGCGCCGCTCGATCGGTGGGAGCGCGACGTGCTCGAGATCATCCGCGAGGAGGCCTACTACTTCGTGCCCCAGCGCCAGACGAAGATCATGAACGAGGGGTGGGCCTCGTACTGGCACTCGCGGATGATGACCGAGAAGGTCCTCGATGCGTCGGAGATCATCGACTACGCCGAGAACAACGCCGGTGTCATGGCGACGGCGCCGGGGCGGTTCAACCCCTACAAGGTCGGCGTGGAGCTCTATCGCTACATCGAGGACCGGTGGAACAAGGGCCGCTTCGGCCGCGAGTGGGAGGAGTGCACCGACCTCGACGCGAAGCGCACCTGGGACATGCGGCTCGGCCTCGGCCGCGAGAAGATCTTCCAGGTGCGCGCGCTCTACAACGACGTGACCTTCATCGACGAGTTCCTGACACCGGAGTTCATCATCGATCAGAAGATGTACACGTTCGGCTTCTCCGGGCGCAACGACAGGTTCGAGATCGAGAGCCGCGAGTTCAAGGAGGTGAAGGAGAAGCTCCTCTTCCAGCTCACGAACTTCGGCGACCCCTACATCCGCGTCGTCGACGCCAACTACGGCAACCGCGGCGAGCTCCTGCTCGAGCACGTGCACGGCGGCTTCGACCTGCGCGCCGACTACGCGCGCGAGACGCTCATGGCGCTCGTCCGGTGCTGGAAGCGGCCGGTCGGCGTGGCGACGAAGATGGACAACAAGCCTGTGCTGCTCCGGTACGACGGCAAGGAGCACGCGATGACCCCGTACAAGCTGTGTGCTCCTGCGGATCGATCCGCCGGCTCGCGGTCCTGCTCGCGCTCGCCGGCTGCGCCGGCGCGCCGGCGGCGCGGCAGCCGGCGGAGGCGCCCGCGCGATCGGCCTCGCTCGACCCGCCCGCGCCTGCCGCGCCGCCGGCGGGGAGCGCGTCTCCCGCGAGCGCGGCGGGAGCGCCGGCGATCGGCTCGGGCGTCCCGCTCGACGCGCCGTCCACGAGCGAGGCCGCCGCGGCGAGCCCGCCGCCGCGCGTCGCGCGCGGGACCGGCACGGCGGCGGACAGGAAGCTCGAGGAGGGCGACGCCGCCTACGCGGGAGGTGATTTCGCCGCCGCGGAGAAGGCCTATCGCGCGGCCGCGCTGCTCGACAGGAGAGACCCCGCGGCGATCGTGGGGACCCAGCGCGCGGCGATCGCCAGGGCGGGGGTGTCCTCCGATTACAACGGAGCGCCAGGCGACAGGACGCTGCTCGCCGCGGTTCCGGAGCTGAAGCGCGCGGTGAAGCTCGATCCCGGCCACGCGCCGGCGCACCTCGAGCTCGGCCGCGCCCTCCTCGTCCTCGGCCGCGCCGAGGCGGCGCTCTCCGAGCTCGCGCGGGCCGCGGAGCTCGCGCCGAGCGACGCCGAGGCCCGCTCCGCGCTCGGCGTCGCGCACCTCGCGCTCGGCAACCTGCAGGACGCCGTCCGCGAGCTCACGCGGTCCGCCGAGCTCGCCCCCGGCGACGCCGAGCGGCAGGCGAACCTCGGGACGGCGCTGCTCGCCGCGGGGAAGACGGCGGACGCGATCCGCGCCTACGAGCGCGCCGCGAAGCTCGCGCCGGCCGACGCGCGCCTGCAAAACGATCTCGGGACGGCGCTCCTCGCCGCGAACGATCCGGCGCGCGCCGTCCCGTACCTCGAGGCGGCCGTGGCCCGCGACCCGACGCGCGCAACGTACCGATCGAACCTCGGCTATGCGCACCACCTCCGCGGCGACCTGCCCAGGGCGACCGCGCTCTACCGCGAGGCGCTGCGGCTCGACGACAGGCTCGGCAGCGCCTGGATCAACCTGGGCAACGCGCTGGCGCAGTCGGGCCAGCTGAAGGACGCGCGCGCAGCGTACGAGAAGGCGCGCGCGGTGGATCCCACGGATCCGCGCGTGAAGGCCGTGATGGACGAGCTCGACGCGATCGAGCGGCGCGGCGCGGCGCCGCGGTGACAGCCGCCTATTCGCGGCTGCCGCCCGGGCGCGTGTCAAGCGCAATCGTCGTCGAGCGCGCGCCTGGCCTCCAGCGCTCGCCGCGGGCGGCGGAGAGAGCGAGTTGGCGGGCCAAGCGAGCTCACGGAACGCGCGTCGCCGGCGGCCGCGCGCGCTCTCGCGAGGCCGGACCGCGGGGCGTGCGCGCCCGGATCCGTACGTCGCTGTGAAACCACCCGCCGGAGAGGGCCATTCGCCTCCGCGCTCCTCGCCCGCCTGCACTGGGTAGGTCGCCCCACCGAGATCCGCACACTTCCGTAGCGACTCGCGACCACACGCCTTGAGTCATCTCCGCAGTGCCGGGCGACGGCATGAAAGTGTTGACAGGACCGACGCGCTTTCGATTACCTCCCTTGACGGTGTTCTCGAGGGCTTCGACGGTAGCAGGCGCCGCCTGCCAGGATCTGTGGCCGGTGCGCGCAGCGGCGAATTCTACGTCGCCGCTGCACGGCGCGCGCGCGTCGACTTGTGGACAAATGGGCCGACGAGCACCCGCGCCGCGGTCTTCCCACAAGGCGCTGAGCCCGGGCAACTGCGCAGGTAGCGGTCCGGACCCCCAGAGGCGCAGCGGACGGGTACCTTTCTCTACCTGTACAAATATTCAGCAACGATCGAGTGTGATTTATATCACATTATTGTCTCGATCCTGTAGCAATCCGGGCATCTTCAAGGCAGTCCTCGTTAGCGCTGTGCTCGTCCGAGTTCACCATGGCGACCTCGAACGGGAGCGCGATGCACTCGACGCGGCACCCAGACTCCAGGTACTCTGCGTCCTGCCTCCTCTCGCAAACCAACCCCGAGGCCTTGATGTCCGTTTCGAAGCCGACCGATGTAGCCCCGACGCTGCGACCACCGCCGGTCATGGCGCCGAGCGGCATGATCATCTCAGCCAACTTCTCGGTCACTGGCTTCAGCAAGCGCTGGAGCCACTGCCATCAGATGGCGAACTTCCTCGCGCGATACGCGAGCGCAAACGAGGACGACCCGGAGCGCTATGCGACGCTGCTGTCGACCTTCTTCAACGAGCTGCTTGAAGCGATCTATCGCAATCACGAGCCGTCGGGCGACATCATCATCACCTTCCAGAGGAACCACGGTCGCATCATCGTGACGGCTGAGGTGCCCGCCAGCAGCGAGAATCTGGCGTTCTACAAGCACGCCGTCCAGCTGCTCAATCAGCCGGATCCGATGGCCTGGTACCGTGAGCAGCTCGAGCACGACGTGCCCGACAACGATGTTACGACTCTAGGTCTGCTGGAGCTCGCGGTGGTGTACGGTTCGACGCTAAGCCTTACTGAACCCAAGAACGGGACCTCGCTGACACTGAACATCGAGCTGCCGTTTACTGAGGTAGATGAAAATGAGTGCTTCAATCTACCCTGAGAACGCTGTCCCGCCGTCGTCTTCATCGGGGAGCCTGCCATCTTGGCGCTCGTCGGTGACCTTCAACATGCGGGTCGACCAGGACGACCAGGAGGTCGCCCTCGCCGGCATGCTCCGGCCGTTCGTGGGCGACCAGATGCGGGCGATCCGGGGGACGCTGGAGACCGCCGCGAAGAACGCGACAGGCGAGCTGACCCTCGACTTCAAGCGCCTCAAGTACATGAACAACGTCGCGTTCCTCGAGATCAACCGGTTCGTCCGGTGGGCCGTGGAAGAGCGACCGAACCTCAAGATCCGCCTCATCATCTCGAGCGTCATCCCCTGGGCGATGCGCAAGTTCCAGGTGATGGAGGAGCTCTATCCCAACGTCTCTGTGGAGGTGTACGACAAGGCCCTCTATCCGATCCAGAGCGTCATCGAGGATGAGGACTTCGTCCGGGTGCTGCGGACCCAGGAGAAGATCGTGTACAACCACGAGCGCAAGCTTCTCCACCGGCACGGCCTGCGTCCGGGCATGAAGGTCGCCGACATCGGCTGCGGGCTCGGGGACTTCGCGGTCCGGCTCAACGCGGAGTACAAGCCGGAGTACGTCACCGCCGTCGACCACTCCAGGGCATTCCTGAAGCACGCCCAGGCGCACGCGCGGAGCCTCGGGATCGAGAACATCGAGTATCAGTACGGCGACGCCGCCGCGCTCCTGATCCCCGACGACGCCTTCGACTTCGTGTCCTGCCGGCTCGCCATCCAGGTCTTCCACATGCCGGACCAGCTGATGAAGGAGCTCTGCCGGATCTGCAAGCCCGGCGGCCGCGTCTACATCACGAACGAGATGCTCGCGTGCGTCACCGGCTTTCCGGATCAGGATCTCATCCGCATGGGGTACCGGCGGTACCTCGAGCTGAGCCGGATGGTCGGGATGGACTTCGACATCGGCGTGAGGACCCGCGAGCTGCTCGCGACCGCGGGCCTCGAGGACATCCGCAGCGATCTCATCGACATCAACAACATGAACACCGACCCGAACCACTTCGCGAAGGTCGTGGAGAGCTGGATCAAATTCTGCGGCGACGTCGCGGCGTCGGCGAGCGCTGATCCGGTGATCTTCGAGGAGATTGGCATCGGGCTCCGGGCCCATGTCTCTGCGATCCTGAGCGACAAGGGGTACGCGAACTGGCCGATCCTCGCCGGCTCCGGGCGTAAGCCAGAACGGCTGATGCGATAGATCGAGTGAACTGGAGGAGCCGATGAGGCGCCGCGAGCCGACATATGGAAGCTAAGGAGCGCAAGAAATTTTCGATCGTTCAATGGATCGTCGAGCGGTCCTCCGGGCGCTTCCGCACGAAGTTCATGCTCGTGGCCTCGCTCGGCGTTCTCATCGCTCTGGCTTCGAGCGCGGGGACGGCCCTGTACAACGTTACACGACTGGAGCAGGAGGCCAGCGCCGAGGTCTACGGCGGTATGGCCCGCGCGAACGACGAGTACCTCGAGAACTACATCGAGACGACGGCGCTCCGGCTCGACCTCCTGTTCGAGCAGACGTTCTCCGAGCTCCGGATGACGGCGTCGATCTTCCAGACGCTGATCGACAACCCGGACGCCGCGGAGGCGATAGGCAACCTCCCCGACCAATCGCCCTTCTTCAGGGACGATTTCCAGGTCGATCCCAACGGGAAGTGGACCCAGAACAAGCCGGGCGAGCAGTCCGTGATGAGCGTGTGGCACTACATGCTCCAGCCGGACGGCTCGATCAAGCCGGAGATCCTGAAGGACGTCAAGAAGAACGCCATCTTCGATCTGTTCGGCCCGGCCATCTGGAAGAACGGGAGCGAGAAGCTCCAGGTGTACTACGTGGGGTCGAAAGAGCGACCCATCATGCGTCTGACGCCCTGGCTCGAGATGGCGCAGACGTTCGATAGGCTCTATCCGGGGCACACGGACAAGAACTTCTGGGACTCCTTCTTCCCCGGCATCTACGAGGGATGGCAGAGGTGGTTGACGGATCCCAGCAGCAAGCCGGTCGCGAAGACCGACGTGACCGGCTATCCTCCTTACATCGACGCGGCGACCGGCGGCAATATCGTCACGTTCTTCAATCCTCTCTGGACGAAGGACCGGGCGGACTGCGCAGGAGCGGTCGCGATCGACGTCACGCTGGATCAGGCGGTGGCCCTCATCCGGCACGTGCACATCAAGTCATCGGGCTTCGCGTTCATGTCGATGTCCGACTCGAACGTGCTCGCGATCAACAGCGAGGGGGAGAAGGTCCTCGGGATCGGCACGCGCGACGGGCAGAACGAGGGCGTGAAGGAGGTCAAGCGACTCCTCAGCCAGAGCCAGTACCCCGAGGTCGCGAAGATCGCGATGCCGTCGAGCGAGAAGCCGGTCTTCCACCGGGTCTCGATCCAGCGGGCGCCCAACGAGCCGGCCACGCCCTACGTCATCGTCCTGCGGCGCCTGCCCGGGATGAACTTCTACCGGGGTGAGAAGCCCATCGGGATGGAGTACTGGGTGCTCGGGTTCGTGGTGCCCGAGTCCGAGCTCTTCTCCACGGTGCACACGGCCCAGCGCGCCATCCAGTCGACGGCGAAGAACATCCTGGGCCAGCAGATCATCGTCGTCGTGCTGAGCCTGTTCGCCGTGCTGGTGGGCATCGCCTGGGTCGCGCGGAGGATCACGGCCAACCTCGTCGATCTCTCCGAGGCGGCGCACCGGCTGATGAACAAGGACTACTCGATGAGGGTCAACATCGACAGCCAGGATGAGATCGGGCGGCTCGGCATGACCTTCAACGCGATGGCGTCCGACATCGAGCGGTACACGGCGAACCTGGAGGAGCTCGTCAGCGAGCGGACGATGGCCCTCGAGAAGGCGAACGAGGAGATCAGCGAGCTGAACTCGAAGCTCGCGCAGGAGAACATCCGCCTCGGCGCCGAGCTGAACGTCGCTCGCCAGCTCCAGCTGATGGTGCTGCCGGCGCCGAGCGAGCTCCAGGAGATCCCGGGCCTCGACATCGCCGGCTACATGGCCCCGGCCGACGAGGTCGGCGGCGACTACTACGACGTGCTCCAGAGCGGCGGGCTCGTGAAGATGGGCATCGGCGACGTCACCGGCCACGGCCTGGAGAGCGGCGTCTTGATGCTGATGGTGCAGACGGCCGTCCGGACGCTGCTCGCCGCCGACGAGCGGGACCCGAAGAAGTTCCTGAGCATCGTCAACAAGGTCATCTACCAGAACATCCAGCGGATCCGCTCGGACAAGAACCTGTCGCTGACCCTGCTCGACTACAGCGACGGGCAGCTCCAGTTCACCGGTCAGCACGAGGACCTGATCATCGTCCGGAAGGACGGCACCCTCGATCGCATCGAGACCATGGGGCTCGGCTTGCCGATCGGCATCGATCTGGATATCAGCGACTTCATCAGCAGCATCGAGGTGACGCTCGAGCCCGGGGACGTCGTGACGCTCTTCAGCGACGGTATCACCGAGGCGGAGGACTCTTCAGAGGAGCAATACGGCATCGACCGCCTGTGTCACGTGATCTCGCGGAACCACGAAAGAACCTCGAGAGAGATCAAGGACGCTATCATCGAGGATGTCTTGGCGCACGTTGGCTACAACAAAATCCATGATGACATTACGGTACTTGTCATTAAGAGGGTATGAGCAAGGGGGAGACTGGGCATTACCATGAGCGAAATCATCGGCGTCTACTCTTTAGACGATTCGTTCAGCGAACACATGTCGCTGACGTTGTACCCCGACTCGTTCGCGGTGAGATGGAGCCTGTGTAACCTGACGGCGAATTTCATGGCCGAGTACTTCGGAGAGCTCTTCCCGGAGATCGACGGCGAGGACAGGCTCATCAGCCGAGACGAAGTCTCAGGCGCCATCGGTTACGTTCTGAACGAGCTTGTTGAGAACGCCGTCAAGTTCAACCAGCACGGTGACATCACCGTGACCGTCGGCATCGGGCGCGAGGACCTGGTGTGCCTCGTCAGCAACCAGATCACGAACGCCGCTGTCCCTTCGCTGCGCGAGAAGCTGCTGGAGCTCACGCAGGAGGACCCAGGAGAGCTCCTGCGGAGGCAGGCGGAGGCGAACGCCGAGGACGCAGAGAACGCCGGGTCGGGGCTCGGCTATCTGATCATCATGAACGACTACGGTGTCAGTCTTGGGTGGAAGCTGGACCCGATCTCGGTCAACAGCTTCAGCATCAAGACAATGGCCAGGATTCCTATTTTGAACGAAAGGTCGAGAATGGAAATCAAAGGTGGTAACTACCGGGTTTGGTACGATCCCTCCGAGGTGGTGGTGTACCTGGAAGGCATCCTTCGTCTTGGCGGCACCACCGAGTACGCCCCCATCGAGGAGCTGCTCGACAAGGTCCTGGCCACGAACCCACCCACCATCACGCTCGACGTCAGGGCGCTGAACTTCCTGAACAGCTCGGGGATCAACGTCCTCTACAAGTTCGCGATCGCCACCCGCAAGAAGGGTGAGCTCCAGCTCATCGTCCGCGGGTCGAAGTCCATCCCGTGGCAGGGGAAGTCGCTGCCCAACCTCAAGAAGTTCAACCAGAACTTCGAGATGATACTCTGTGATTGAGATCGGATGGGATCGTCCGTCCAACCCGAATCGCGTCCAGGTCGAGCCATGACTGCACCTAAGGACCTCAGCTCGATGCACTCCAGAGGCTTCATACAGAAGCAGAGCAATCTGGATGCCATCAGGGCGATCGTGAAGGAGCGGCAAGCGTGGAACACACTGCTGCGCGAGGAGGGTAACTTCAACGACTTCATGGAGCGCTGCAGCGCACTCTTGGAGTACGTCGATAAGCTGAAGCTAGACTTCGACGACCTCTCCCTGGTGCACGAGGCCATCCTGGAGCACGCGACCAGCATCGAGAACGAGCTCGAAGGGTACAACCGGGCCATCGACGACGACCTCGCGGTGGCGCGGCAGGTTCAGCGCGCCCTGCTGCCGGAGGCGAGCGGGACCATCGCCTCATCGTTCGACATGGCCATCTTCCACAAGCAGCTCGCGCAGGTGGGAGGGGACTATTACGACTTCTTCTATCTCCCCGGCGAGCGCCACGCGATCGGTGTCTACGATATCTCGGGTCACGGCGTGTCGTCGGCGCTCATCATGGCGTTTCTGAAGGCCCAGTTCGCCCACGCCACCAAGCGGCTCGACAGCCCAGGGGCCATCGTGGATTGGGTGAACCGGAGCGCCTACTCGTTCCTCCGGGAAGTTCGCCGGTACGCGACGGTGAACTTCGTCATGTTTACGGACCGATTCCTCCGCTACGTCTCGGGCGGAGGGTACGGGCTCCTGGTCCGTCGCGGTACGCCGCGCTCGTTCAATCGGGTGAGCAACTTCATCGGTCTGCGCATCAAGCCGTTTCACGAGTTCGAGCTGCCGTTCGAGGAGGATGACGTCCTCGCCTTGTACACAGACGGGATGTTCGAGGCGCAGGACGCGAGCGGGGAGATATATTCCGTGCAACGTCTCAACGAAATCGTGGTCAAGCACAGCGAGGAGCCGGTGCAGGTGATCCTCGACCGGTGCATCGAGGACTACACGCGGTTCCGAGTGGCGGACGCGGACGACATCACACTGATCATCCTGCGAAGGTGCGCCTGATGAAGCCCGAGAAGAATCATTCGCAGACGTCGGTCGGTGCATCGATATATATATCTCCGGTCGATCACATCACGGGCGACGTGGCCGGCCTGCTTGCGAACTTTCTGGACGCGCTGCTGGTGAGGTTCTATCCCAGACGGATCTGCCAGAAGGTCAACGTGGTCGTCACCGAGCTGGTCACCAACGTGATCCAGCACGGGACCGAGCGTGACAGCGAGGTACGACTCGATCTGAGCATCGACCCAGACCGGCTACTCATCAAGGTTTCCAACCGCGTTACGCCGGAAGAGTACCGAACCGTCAAGGCGGTATTCGACGAGATCTTCGCCGCGGAGGACCCGAGGGAGCTCTTTGCCAGGACGGTGCGCGAGCGGCGCAACGACCGACGCAGGGGCGGGCTCGGCCTCATTCGGCTGACCGCTGAGAACAAATTCCATCTCTCGACGCAGTACGTCGATGGAATTCTCGTCGTCCAGGCTACTTTCCCTTGAAAAGGCTGCGTATGTTTTCCACGAAAGGTCGCGTATGAAGGCTCTCAGCTATGGAGAAATCACGGATGGCGGGCTGAGCGTCTTTCAGTCGGTCGCCCGGCTCGATGACGACAACCGCCTCGTCTTGACCTTCGAGGGCGCTATCCGGATCGACAACCCGTACCGGTACCTGTCCAGCTACCTCGACGAGCTGGCGCGAGTCCTCCCGCAGCATCCGATCACGTCCACGGTGATGGACTTCGTGAAGATGCGGTTCTGCAACTCGAACGGCTTCTACGTCATCATGGATATCGTGGACGCCGTGTACAACCTGGTGCCCGGGCGGGTGACCGTGCGTCGGATCCTCGACGACGACTGGCAGCACGAGACCCTGCCGATCCTGCTCAACCTGAACGAGGAGCACGTGGCCGCGCGGACGACGTTCGAGGACGTCAAAGAGCCGTAGCCGTGGGGTGTGGGCTGGCTAAGGCGATCGGTGATGCACGCACCTGCGAACGAAGCGGACGTGGAGAGGTTCTTCGCTGTCTGTCCCGATCCGCTCTGTGTTCTGCGGGTCGACGGGGCGTTCCTGCGCGTGAGCGGGGCCTGGGAGCGTACGCTTGGCCTGAGGGCCGAGGAGCTCGTCGGCCGGAACCTCCTCGATCTCATACACCAGGACGACCTCCCCGCGACCCGGGAGCAGTTGGATCGGCTCCGGGAGGAGCCCGTCACGCTCGGGATGGAGAACCGGTGCAGGAGCAGGAGCGGCCTCTACGTCTGGCTGTCCTGGTCGATGCTCTCGGTGCCCAGCGAGGGGCTCATCTACGCCTGGGCGCGCAACGTGGGCAAGCAGAAGCGCGTCGAGCGGGCGCTGATGCAGCGGATCGAGACCAAGATGCTGGTCGCGTCGATCTCGGCCCATTTCATCAATGTGAAGCTCGCGGACATCGACCGCGGCTTTCAGTCAGCGCTCGCGGAGCTCGGCAAGACGCTGCGCGCCGACCGGACGAGCCTGTTCCTGCTCTCGGAGGACGGGCGGCGGTTCCTGAGCACGCACGAGTGGTGCGCCGAAGGGGTCCCGTCGCTGCTCGCGGAGCGGTCCGTCGTCTCCAGGGATGAGTATCCGTGGCTCGTCGAGAGGCTGTGCCGCCTCGAGGTGTGCGACGTGCCGCGCGTGGCCGACCTGCCGGATGAGGCCGCGAGCGAGCGGAGAGCCTTCACTGAGCTCGGGATCGCTTCGCTCGTCCGGATGCCCGCGGCGTACGCGGGGCGGCTCGTGGGGGTCGTGGGGATCGACGCGGTGCGCTCGATCCGCGCGTGGGACAAGAGCGTGCGGGCGCTGCTCCAGGTCGTCGGCGAGATGTTCGCGATCACGCTGGAACGCATGCGCGCCGAGGAGTCGCTCCGCGCGGTGGTCGAGCAGCAGGAGTCGCTGCGGGCGGTGATCGAGCGGCAGGAGTCCGCGATCGAGACGCTGTCGACGCCGATCATCCAGGTCTGGAACAGCGTGCTCGTGCTGCCGCTCGTGGGGAGCATCGATCGACACCGAGCGTCCGAGATCACGGAGAAGCTGCTGCACACGATCGTCGAGACGAAGTCGCGGTACGCGATCGTCGAGGTGACAGGGGTCGAGCAGGTCGACTCGACGACGGCGCAGCACCTCCTCAGCATGCTGCAGACGATCGAGCTGCTCGGCGCTCAGGGCGTCGTGGCCGGCGTCCAGCCCCAGGTGGCGCAGACGGCGTCGTCGCTCGGGATCGAGCTCTCGTCGGTCCAGGTGCACCGGGACCTCCAGGAGGCGCTGCGGTGGTGCATCCGGGAGATCCAGGCGGACGGACGGCGAGGGAAGCGGCGGCAGAGGGCGAAGCGGTAGAGGGGAGTGGGGACGGGACGGATGCGTCCGCTCGGTAGGCGCGGGGCGCGGGCGCTCGCGCCTTGACGCGCCCTGCGGGAGCGAATATTTCGTACACGAAGCATCGTGACCGCGACCCTGCCGCAGCCAGAGAGGCCGGAGATCGACGCCATCGTGGAGATGATCCTCTATCTCTACACGGAGTCGCGCCGGCTCACGAAGGGCATGGCGAGCGGGTTCGGCCTCACCGGACCCCAGCTCACCATCCTCAAGCTGCTCGAGTCATTTCAGGATCTGTCGCTGTCCACGCTGTCGGAGCGCATCCGGGCACAGAACAGCACGGTGACGGGGATCGTCGATCGGATGGAACGAGAAGGGCTCGTCCGGCGCGAGCGCTCGAAAGCCGACCGGCGGGTCGTGTACCTCCGGCTCAGCGAGAAGGGGGCGCGGCTCGCCCGCGAGATCCAGGTGGAGCCGATGGAGATCTTCCGGAGCGCGCTGCTGAGCCTGAGCTCGACCGATCTGCGCGATCTGCTCCGGATCTTGACGAAGCTACAGCGGCAGGTGGTCGCGCGGGTCGCCCAGGACGGGCAGAAGAAGAGCGACGGCGGCGACAGGACGTGAAAGGGAGGCAGGGGGCATGAGAGAGAAGCCGACGTTCACCGGGGAACCGAGGAAGCCAGACGAGCGAGATCCCGATATCTGCGTGGTGACCTGCGCGCTGTCAGGCGTGCTCGCCAGCCGCAAGCAGTGCCCCGCGATCCCGTACACGCCGGTCGAGATCGCCGAGGAGGCGAAGCGGGCCCACGACGCAGGGGCGGCGGCGGTGCACATCCACGCGCGCAACGACGACGGGTCGCCGACGTTCTCGCCAGCCGTGTTCGCGGAGATCAAGGAAGAGGTGCGGCGGCGCTGCCCGGTGATCCTGAACTTCTCGTCGGGCACCCTCCTCGAGGACGTCAGCGAGCAGTGCACCTATATCCGCGAGAGCCGCCCGGAGATCGCCGCCCTCAATATGGGCACCATGAACTACTCGAAGTACTCGCGCGCACGGAAGAGCTTCGACTTCGATATGGTGTTTCCGAACACGTACGCGAAGATCGGCAAGCTGCTCGCCGCCATGAACGAGGCGGGGACGAAGCCCGAGCTCGAGTGCTTCGATACAGGGCACACCCAGGGCGTGTGGCCGCTCATCGACATGGGCCTGCTCAAGCCCCCGCTGCAGTTCTCGTTCATCGTCAACGTGCTGGGCGGCATCCCGGCGCACGTGGAGTCGCTCCAGCTCCAGACCAAGATCATGCCGCCCGGCTCGGAGTGGGAGGTGATCGGGATCAGCCACGGGCAGTGGAGGATGCTGGCGGCGGCGCTCGTGCTCGGCGGCAACGTGCGGTGCGGGCTCGAGGACCACTTCTATCTGCCGAGCGGCGAGATGGCGCGCAGCAACGGCGAGCTCTGCGAGGTGGCCGTGCGCATGGTGCGCGACGTCGGGCGCAGGCCGGCGACCGTCGAGGAAGCCCGGCAGATCCTGGGGCTGCGAGGGGACGGCGCGGTCGGCCCAGCGGAGGGGGCGGCGTCGTGACGGCGGGCGCGTACACGGTCATCCAGGCCGCCTCCGCGGGGGGCGTCCTCCGGCTCACGCTGAACAACCCGTGGCGCAAGAACGCGATCGGGCCGGCGATGGTGAGCGAGCTCCTCCACGCGCTGGAGGCCGGCATGGCCGACGAGGCGGTGCGCTGCGTGGTGCTGACCGGCGCGGGCGACGCGTTCTGCGCCGGGGGCGACTTCGCGCAGCTCTCGGGGGCGGAGGGGGCGCCGCAGCCCGAGGTGAAGGGCGATTACGCGGATCTGCTGCTCGCCATGGCGAACGCGGGCAAGCCGATCGTGGCGCGGGTGAACGGGCACGCGCTGGGCGGCGGGCTCGGGCTCGTCGCGGCGTCGCACGTCGCGATCGGCGCCCGCGGCGCGAAGCTCGGGACGCCGGAGATCAACGTCGGCCTGTTCCCGATGATGATCATGGCGGTGCTCCAGCGGCACGTGAGCCGCCGCAAGCTGCTGGAGATGATGCTCCTCGGGCAACGCCTCGACGCCGACGAGGCCGTGCAGTGCGGCCTCCTCAACAAGGCGGTGGAGCCGGGGGCGCTCGACGCCGCGGTCGACGAGGTGACGTCCACCCTCGCCGCGAAGAGCCCGATCGCGGTGCGGCTCGGTCTGGAGGCGTTCGCGGCGCAGGACGATCTCGATCTCGAGTCGGCGCTGCCGCTCCTGCGCGAGCGGCTCGCCGGCTGCCTCGCGACGGATGACGCGCGCGAGGGGCTCATGGCCTTCCTGGAGAAGCGGCAGCCCCGCTGGTCGGGCAGGTAGGCGCGCCGGGCGCGTGAGAGCTTTGCGGGGGACGGGAGGGCGTCGCAGTCCGCGGCGCTCGCTGGCTCTCGGTTGAGGCGGCCCCGGTCACCGGCGGGCGCCACGTAGGGGCGCCGCGCCCCCGGGGGCGGGGGGGCGGGGGGGGGGGGGCAGGG
>JAICEP010000014.1 GCA_025924095.1 Sorangium sp. | reverse complement strand
GCGGCGCGCCCCGCGCGCGGGATGGCGGGATGGATGATGGCGCAGGCGGGCGCTGCCGTTGTCACCCCACCCCACCCCGCGCGACCCCGCGCGCGAGGCGGTGATAACTTCGCGGGCGGTGCTGCTCTCCCGCGTCCGCCTCGCCCATGTCGGCCCGTTCGATGACCTCTCGCTCTCCTTCGAGGACGCCGCCGGCGCGCCCCGCCGGCTCGTGGTCCTCTTCGGCGGAGACGGCGTGGGCAAGACCTCGATCCTGTCGGCGATCGCGTCGACGCGGCCCGGGTACGCGGTCGCACAGCTGAGATCGCGCGGAGACGACGGCTCGCCCCCGCTCGTCGTCACCGACTGGATGCTCGGCACGGACGACCCGGCGCGCGCGCACCCGCTGCGCGTCGCGAGCCCGAACGCGCGCCTCGACGAGCCCGAGGACGCGGCGCTCGTGCGGCGGAGGGAGCAGGCGCTGTTCGAGCGGCGCGCGGCGGAGGGGGGCTTCGTCCTCGTGGCGCTCTCGGGCGCGCGCTGGTTCTCCCGCACGTCGATCCTGCTGACGACGCCCGAGCGCAGCATCCTCCGCTACGACGTGCGCGCGGCGGCGAGCTTCGACGACGCGACGCGCACCGATCTCGCCCGCGAGACGAAGCAGGTCCTCTCGTTCATCCCCGTCGCGGCCGCGCTCGCCCGCGACCGCGCGGAGAGCCAGCCGGAGGCGCGGCCTCCCGCGCGAGCGGACGCACAAGGAGAGCGGCTCGGCGCGCTCGAGCGCGCGCTCAAGGACGTGCTCGAGGCGCTGCTCGAGGGCCACGACGTGACGTACGCGGGCGTCGATCCGCTCCGGCTCGAGCCAATCTTCGAGCGCCCGGACGGCCAGCGCGTCGATTTCGACGAGCTCGGGCGGAGCGCGCGGCACACCATCGCGTTCGGCGCGCTGGCGCTCCGCGCGCTCGCCTCCGCGCACCCGACCGGCGATCCGCGGCTCGCCGAGGGGGTGGTGCTGATCGACGACATCGAGGCGCAGCAGCCGGTGCACCGCCAGCGATCGCTCACCGCGCGCCTGCGCGCGGCGCTGCCCAACGTGCAGTGGATCGTCACGACGTCGTCGCCCGCGATCGCGCTCGGCTGCGAGCTCTCCGACGTGATCGCCCTCCGCCGCGAGCCCTCGTCGGGGCGCGTCGAGCTGCACGAGGGCCCGGACGCCGTGCTGCACTGAGGCGCGCGGCGGCGGCGCTGCGCGCGCCGCCTCTCCCCTGGCCCCCGGGTCCGGGCGCCGCGCGCGTCAGGCGAGCGGCACGGCGAGGAGCACGATCTCCTTGCCGCGGACCTCGATCTTGTAGCGCATGGGCTTGCCGTGCTTCTGCCCGAGCTCGAGCTCGCTCGACTTGAGGCGGGCGACGAACGCGTCGCGGGTGATGTGATCCACCGGGTCGCCGAGCGACCTCTTCGCGGCGATGTATTCGGCGAAGATGCGCGCGTAGTAGGCGTCCTCCGGCTCCTCGAGGAGCGCCTTGGCGTCGGCCGGGATCTCGCCGGGGGACAGCGCGGCCATCCGCTCGTCGACGTCGAGGGCGTCACGGAACGACGCCGACGTGGGCGCGCGCGACGGGCGCCCCTCGGCGTCGGTCTCGTCCTCCTGCACGCCCAGCAGCTGGTTCAGGAGCGAGTTCAGCCGGAACACGAGCCCGCCGAGCTCGGCGTGCTCGATCTCGAACCGGAGGTCGGTCCGGCCGTTCATGATCGCGAGCAGGCCGTCCTCGATCTCGGAGACCGGCTGCGAGATGTACGCGTCCAGGAAGTAGGCGGCGATCACGACGAGCACGAGCCCGAGCGCGGTGACGCCGAGCAGCGGCCAGAGCAGCGAGCTGGCGAGCCCCGGCGTCTGGAGCTGCGCGATGCTGAGGAGCACCGCCCGCCGCCCGTCGCCGTACCCCTCGAGCGCGTGCCCGACCGCGCTGTACTCGACGGAGAGCCCGCTGATGTCGATCGACCGCCCGGAGCTCAGCGCCTGGAGGGCGCTGTCCTTCGCCGGCGACGCCGTGAGCGCCGCGACGAGCTGCGGCCGGGCGTCGCGCGACTTCGCCACCACGTCGAGCCCGTCGCCCGACTGCATCGCGACCACGAGCAGCCGCCCGCTCGTGCGCTCGCTCGCGTTGGTCAGCCGCTCGTCGTTCAGCGCGGTGCCCACCGCGACGGCGCCGATGATCTGCCCGGCGTCATTGCGGATCGGCGCGTACGACGCGAGCAGCTGCTCGTTGCGCGCCCGGCTCACCCACACGTCCGAGCCGGTCACGCCCTGCTCGATCGCGCGCTTCAGCGACGGGTAGACGGCGCCGAGGTTGTCCCCGCGCATGAGCGCCGAGGCGTTCCGCCCGAGCACCACGCCCTTCGTGTCCACCAGGACCACGAGCGAGGGCGGGGTCCTGGCCAGCTCGGGCGAGGCGGCGACCGCCTCCCGGATGGCGTTGGCGGCGCTCGTGGCCGCCTCGGCGCGGGCCGGGGCGGTGCCGGCGTTGAACGGCTCGCGCAGCTTCGGGTCGCTCGCGTGGGAGGCGAGCCACCGCTCCAGCACGAGGCCGTCCACCTGAAGCTGCGCCATGGCGGCAGCGAGCGCGCGCGACGCCTCGCCCGGACGCCCGATCTCCCCGAGGGAGGCGCGCGTGAGGGCGTACGAGAGCCCTCCGACCATGAGGACAATCACGGCGAAGACTGCGATGATCTTTCCGCGCATCCTGCGTCTCCACTCCTTCTTTCCGGGGCCCAGGGCACGCTACCATCCGCTGCGGCGCTGCTACAACTCTCCACCCAGCTCATGGTGCACTTGAATCAGCCGCACTCCGAGGCCCCGCGCCTCTACGTCGTCGACGACGCGCTGTTTGAACAACATCGCGCGCGCGGCGCCCACCCCGAGCGCCCGGAGCGCCTCGAGGCCGCCCGGCGGGCGATCGAGCGCTGCGCGGCGTCCGGCCTCTCGCTCGAGAGCGTCGCGACGCGCGACGCCACCGAGGAAGAGCTCGCCCGGGTCCACGCCCCCCGGTACCTGGAGTCGCTGGGTCGGGTCAGCGGGCACTACGCGGCGCTCGACCCCGACACGTACGTCGTCCCGCGCTCGGTCGACGCGGCGAGGCGCGGCGCCGGCGCCGCGGTGGCGCTTGTCGAGGCGGTGCTCGCCGGCCCCGGCCGGCTCGGGGTCGCGCTGCTGCGGCCGCCCGGCCACCACGCGACGCGCGACGCGGGCATGGGCTTCTGCCTCCTGAACAACGTCGCCGTGGCGGCGAGGGCCGCGTTGAACAGCGGGCTCTCGCGGGTGGCGGTGGTCGACTTCGACGTGCACCACGGCAACGGCACGCAGGACATCTTCTGGGACGACCCGCGGGTGCTGTTCTGCTCGCTGCACCAGTGGCCGTTCTATCCCGGCACCGGCGCCGCCGAGGAGCTCGGCGGCGGCGAGGGCTCCGGCTACACGGTGAACGTGCCGCTGTCCGACGGGGCGACGGATGCGGTCTACGAGGCGGCGTTCGACGAGCTCGTCCTGCCGGTGCTCGACGAGTACGCGCCCGAGCTCATCCTGGTCTCGGCCGGGTTCGACGCGCACGAGCGCGATCCGATGGCGGCGATGAAGCTGTCGCGCTCGGCCTACGCGGCGATGGGTCGCCGGCTCGCGGCGATGGCGAAGGCGAAGGCGGGGGGGCGGCTCGCGATCTTCCTGGAGGGCGGCTACGACCTGGCCGCCCTCGAGAGCTCGCTCACGGCGGCGCTGCTCGCGGCGTCCGGCCGCGAGACGGCGGACGAGCCGACCGGCACGGCCGGGCCGCCGGCGCAGCGCGCGCCGATCTCGACGCGCCACCGCGCGGACCTCGACCGCGCCCGCCGGGTCGCCCTGCGCCGGTGGGCGACGCTCTGAACGAGGCGTCCGGGGCGGGGCGGGGGGCGCAAATCTCGGGGCCGGGGGAGGCCGCCGGAGGCCGCGGGACGGAAAGAGCGACGCGCGGAGCGTTTACCCGATTGCACTCTGCGCGGAGCTGAGTATTCTGCCAGGCCTTCGCAGCCCTCGGGCCGCGAAGAACGGTGGGTATAGCTCAGTTGGTAGAGCACTGGATTGTGGCTCCAGTTGTCGCGGGTTCGATTCCCGTTACTCACCCCAGGTAGAACAGCCCGAAATCGTTAGCGAACCCCGTCAGGCCGCTCTCGTCGGGGCTCCCCTTCGCTACGTCGACCAGAGCACCGAGAGGTCGAGCTCGACGGCGTCGAAGGGCTCTACCCGAACCCGCGCCGCGTCGCGGTGGACGGGGCCGCGCTCCCAGCCCCGGCCTGGGCCGAGCGAGAAGACCTCGAGCGTCCGTGCGATCGGGTCGACGAGCCACGCGTGCCGCACGCCCTCGCGCGCGTAGATCGGCATCTTCTCGTTGCGGTCGAAGGCCGCCGTCGACGGGCTCAAGACCTCGCAGATCCAGTCCGGGGCGAGCGCGAAGTAGGCCGTCTCGGGCAGCTCGGGCATGCGCTCGCGACGCCAGCCAGCGACATCCGGCACGATCGCCTCTGCTTCGCCGGGCGCCGCCGGGTCCGGGAAGTGCAACTCGGGCTCGTTGAGGATCCACCAGCCGCCTGGGCCGCCGCGACCGCGATGGAACGGGCCGCCGATCTCCATGATGAGGGCGGCGCTCGCGTTCGCATGGCGCGGCGCTGGCCGGGGCATCACGTGCAGCTGGCCGCCGACGAGCTCCGCCACCTTGTTCGGCGGGACGGCCTCCAGGTCGGCGACCGTGGCGCGGCGCGGCTTCTCGGCGGGCTGGCCCATGACCGGAGCCTGCCCGGGGACGCACGGCGGGGCAAGGCGGCGAGGCGGCGGGCGCTGGGAAGGGCGCCGAGGAGCCGGCCGCCGGGTGCCTCTCTTCTGGCACACAGCAGAGTTCGATTCATGGATATCCCCCCATCGCGGTGAGCCATTATCCCCTCTCCCGGAGACAGCAAGTCTCGCCTCTGTAACCCGTTCGCCACAGTACCTGCGTAGCGTCCGCGCGCATGAAAACCACTCTCCCTGGGAGCCGCGCGCTGGCCGCGCGCCTCCTCTCTGCCGTCTTCCTCGCGGCCTTCGCCCCCGGGCTCGCGGCGTGCGTCGCCCCGCCGGGCGATGTCACGGATCCTGCCGAGCTGCCGGCCCCCGGCGCGGTCGATGTCGTCCAGCCGCTCAAGCTGTCCGAGCGCGCCCGCGTCCCCGAGAAGGAGCCGGGGTTCGTCGCGGCGGAGCTCGGGGATCGCGAGCTCGTCATCACCCACGACGGCAGCCTGCCGCCGTTCGCCGCGGGCGACGTGCTCGGCGGCACGCAGGGCGGCGGCTACCTCGCCCGCGTCGTGCGCGTCCGCGTGCTCGACGCGGCGCGGATCGCGCTCGAGACGACGCCCGCCGACCTCACGGAGTTCATCACCGAAGGGCATTTCCACGTCCACTACGACGCGCGCGAGTACGCGCAGGCCATCGACGAGCACCTCGCGCGCGCTCGCGAGATCGGCGTGGAGGACGGCGAGCAGATCGCGAGCCAGGCGGAAGCCCTGAAGATCTCGTCCGGCGCCTCGATGAAGCTGTTCGAGCTCTCCTCGGCCTCGCTCCCGGCCTCGTGCGGGGTCAGCGCGCACGGGACGGCGGCGCTCGACGTCACGGCCGAGCTCTCGCCGGTGCTCGACTTCGAGGTCCACGTCGGCCCGCGGGGCACCGTCAACCCGGTGCCGGAGCTGAAGCAGCTCCGCTTCGTCGCGTCGGGCAGGCTCGACGTGAGCGCCGAGCTCCACGGCGCCGGCACGATCACGGGGCGCTGCACCGTCGATCTCCTCGAGCTCGCCGGGGGCGTCCCCAGCGTGCCGCTGCCGACGCTGACGTTCTGGGTGGGCCCCGTGCCCATCGTCGTCACGACGAACGTCGTGCCGAGGGCGAAGGCCGATGTGGGGCTGTCCTTCACGGCCGCCGAGGTGGTGGCCGAGGCGCAGACGACCGCCGAGCTCAGGGCCGGGGTCGAGTACAAGAACGAGGCGTGGCGCACGATCTGGGAGCCCTCGTGCTCGGCCTCGGGGACAGCCTCGATCGGGGCGCCCGGCCCGATCACGGCGTCCGGCAAGGTGAGCGCCGGCGCGGAGCTCCGAGCGCGCCTCTACGGCATCCTCGGTCCGAACATCGGAGTCCAGGCGTATGCGCGCGTCAGCGCGGAGACCGCGCCGCCCTACTGCTCGTACGACGCGCGGGTCGACGGCGGCGTGCGCGCCTACGCCGAGGCGGAAGCCGGCGTGTCGGTCGGTCCGCTGGACCTGACGTTCAAGAGCCTCGATCTGGTCGATCTCGAGCTCCTGCGCTTCGACGGACCGCACACCTCGGGCAAGCTCCGCGACGCGCCCGAGTGCGACGCCGAGCCGTGATCGCGCCGGACATCATCGCGCCGGGCATCCGGCCGGGAGGCGCGGCGCGCCCCGCCTCCCGCGCGGGCGCGCGCCGGGCTCAGGGGTCCGCGCACGCGACATAATCACAGGACGCTTCGTTCACGCACGCCTCGGTTCGTTCCACGAGATCGGCTCCCTCCATGCCGAGGCACGCGGTCTCACAGGTGGTCTGGCTCGGCGGCGGTGCCTCTTGCTCCTCCGCGCAGAGGATGCGGTGCTTGCAGAGCTCACTGCACGCGTGCAAGCTCTCTTCTCCCTTGCACCCGGCGGCGCCCGCGGCAGAGAGGCCGAGAGCGGCGGCGATGACGAGGGGAATCGATCGGAGTCCTGCGTTCTTCATGGGCAGCTCATCTCGGTTGTAGGGCTCTTCCCGGCGAGCGACCGGCTGCCGGCCGGCAGCCCGGGTCAGCGCACGAGAAGACGAGCGCGCGACCCGGCACGATCGCAGCGCTCCGCAACAGGCCTGCAGGCCTCACCATGAGGCCACGCCGCCGCGCCCAGCATAGACGAATCCCAGACCGCCGCCCACGGCGCGCCGCTCCCGCGCGCGCGCGCACGGCAACGCGCGCGCATGGAAACCTCGCCGCGCCGCCGCGCTGGCTCGATGCGCAGGACGTGGTACATCGTGGCATGGGCGCCCCGACGCGCCTCCACGTCCCAGGCCGAATGTCCTCCAAGGAATCCGATACCCTGCTCGAGGCCGACCCAGCCCAGCGGCCGGATCGCGAGAAGCCCGAGTCCACGCGGCTCCCTCTCGTGCTCGTGGTCGACGAGGACAGGAGCCTCTGGCAGCCGCTCGGCGCCCTCCTCTCGGAGCGATATCACCTCGTCGTGTGCACCTCGGCCCTGGACGGGGTCGCCGCGTTCACCGAGGATACCTGCGCCGTGATCATCGATGTGCGGATGTCGGGGCAGGACGGCTTCTGGGTCTGCGACCAGATCCGGAAGGTGCAGCCGGAAGTGCCCGTGATCTTCTATTCCGCGTATCAGGACGAGAAGGACTCGTTCGAGGTCATCCACGCGCACCGGCCGTTCGCCTACGTCGACAAGCACGGCGCCGCGCAGAGGCTCCTCGACGCCCTCGAGAAGGCGACGCGGATCTTTCAGAGCACGCTCCGCAGCAGGCGGATCATCGAGCGGCTCCAGCGCCGCCGGCAGGAGGCGGTCTGACGCCGCAGACGAGCGAGCCGCGCCGGCGCGACGACCGGCGAGATCTGTGGCGCACGCTGGTCCAGCTGGCGCTCAGCCTTGGCGCGCTCTTCGCGCTCATCGCGCTCGCGGCGCACCTCGCGCGCGACCAGCTCGACGCGCTCGGCCGCGGGTTCGTGCAGCGCTTCGGCCTCGCCGGGATGTTCGTCGGCACCTACCTCGCCGATGCGTTCTCCTTCCCGATCCCGCCGCAGTTCTACATGCTGACGGCGATCTCCTCGGGAGGCTCGCAGGTCGCGCCCATGATCACGATCTCGGCGGCCTCGCTCCTCGCCGGCTGCACGGGGTACCGCCTCGCCGGCCACCTCGCGCGTCTCCGCATCTTCGCCGCGCGCATCGAGCGGACGCGGCCCAGGATAGACCGGCTCTTCGACCGTTACGGGTACTGGGCGATCGCCGTCGGGAGCCTCTCGCCGATCCCCTTCTCGATGCTCTGCTACATGTCGGGGCTGTACCGGATCCCGCCGCGGTACTTCTTGACCATGGTGCTGTTCCGGGTGCCTCGCCTCCTGGTCTTCTACGCCCTCATCCGGCTGGGATGGAGCCAGTGAGCCGGAGGCGTGAGCTCTATCTGGGGCTGTCCGTCTCCTCGGACGGGTTCACCCGGACGCGCTCCAGGATCTGATCGACCATGCCGAGATCGATCCCGGAGCGCTCGACGACGTTCCTGGAGAACAGCCGAGTCGCCTCCTTCGCGAGCTCCTCGTCCGGGAGGAACGGCCGCGCGGGCGACCGCGGCGCCGGCAGGCCGATCTCCTTCTCGAGCTCGGAGATCGCCCGGATCATCTCCTGGTAGCAGGCGGAGGCGATCTGCACGGAGAACGGGAAGACCTGGGCATTGCCCCGGCCGGCGCGCACCGCGTGCAGCGTCGCGGCGGCCTGCTCGGCGAACTGGCGACTCCCGAACGCGTTGGCCATGTGCGCGTACATCGCGATGGACTCCTGGTCCGCCGCGAGGTCCTCCTCCCTCGAGCGCGGCGCCCCGGCCGCAGGCGCCGAGGACCACCGGACGATCGTCCGCGCGTAGTCGTCGAGCGCGCGCCGCTGGAGGGCCAGTCGCACCAGGAGCGCTTCCCGCCGCTGTCTCTTGAGCTCCGCCCTCTCCTCGTGCTCGGCCCGCCGCTCCGCGCTGAGATCGGCCGATCTGCGCGCCAGGTATGCGCCGATGAAGAGGGCGACGCCGTTGCTAACAGCGATGAAGAGCATCTCCAAGATCTTGGGATCCATGCCGTTCTCAAGACTTCTAGCACGTTCGCGCGGAACGCAGAGATATGCCGCATGACGCGAAGAAAAGTTGGCCACCTCCCTCCCCCCGTGCAGGTGCGTCGCCATCCCACAGGCAGCCGCGGCGCAGCGCTCGCCGGCGAGCTCGCCGCGCCATCGCGCCCGGCGCGCCCGGGGGATACGATGTTCGCATGACCGGCTCACGCGACGCAGGGGCGGGCCCGCACCTCGCCTGGCTGGAAGGCCCGCTGCGCGAGGCGCTGGAGAGGAGCCTCGCCGACCGGCTCGCCGGCAGCCCCGGGGCGGAGCTCAACCTGGACAACGCGTTCTGGGGCGCCCCCGCGCCCCGCGACCTCGGCGAGGCGCTCACCCGGCTCGGGCCGACGTGCGTCAACGTGGTGGCGCGCGTCTTCGAGCGGTTTCGCGACATCGACCCTACGCTCGGGCTGTGGGCGCAGATCAGGTATCTGCGCAACGTGTGGGTCGGCGGGAGCGCGGGATTCAAGGTCGTCTACGCCGAGCCGGCGGCGATGCGCGAACGCCTCGACGGCCAGTTCGCGGGGACGGGCGGCCGCCGCATGGCGCGCGACACGATCCTCGGGGGGATCGAGCACCAGCGAGGCGCGCTGCTCGGCGCCCTCGCGGGGAGCATCCGCTCGCTCCTCCGGGGCGGCGAGCCGCTCGACGCGGACAGCTGGCGCGAGGTGCACCGGCCCGATCAGGAGGCGGTGCACGTCTGCGTGGGCAAGCGCGAGCCGCGGCCGCCCGAGCTCGATGACATCCACCTCGACTGGAGATCGCCGGTGGTGGGCGTGAACGAGGCGACCCGCCGCTGCCGGTATGGCCTCCTCATCGGCGTGGTCCACTGGACGCAGGCGCGGTTCGGGCTCGGCAACCCGGTGTTTCCGTTCCAGAGCCTCGATGACCGGATCGCCGCCCTCTCCGCGCGCGAAGGCGCGCCGGCGCGCTGGGCCGAGCTCGCGGCGCGCTGGCGCGACGCGCGGTGGACGCTCGCGATGCGCGGCAGCGACGGCGCGGACGAGGCGCTGCGGTGGCTCCGCGAGTGCGACGAGCTGGCCCCGGCGCAGCGAGGGGGCGGCTGAGGGCGCATGCCCTACCCCGCTCCCGACGGCACCGAGCTCGTCGAGCACCTCGGCGCGGGCGCCACGTTCGACGTGGCGCTGGTCCGGCTCGGAGGCCCGCCGCGCGCTCCCGCGCTCGTGTGCAAGCGCCTCGTCCCCCGCGTCCTCCACGAGCACGCCGGGCGGGCCGCCATGGTCCGCGAGGCGAAGGCGCTCTCCCTCGCCCGGCACCCTGCCCTGCCCGCGCTCGCGCGCGTCGGCGCCGACCGCCACGGCCCCTTCCTCCTCGAGAGCCGGCGCGAGGGCGCCTCCCTGCGCGACGTGCTCGACGGATGGCGCGGCCGCGGCCGGCCGCCGCCCGCCTCGCTCGTCGTCCACGTCCTCCGGGCCGCGATCGAGACCCTCGCCGAGCTCCAGGAGCTCGAGGACGCCGGGGGGCCGCTCGGCTTCGTCCACGGCGATCTCGGCCCCGATCACGTGCTGCTCGGTCCGCTCGGCGACATCGGCCTCGTCGATCTCGGCGCCGCGCGGTTCCGCGGCATGGATCCGGATCTCGAGACCGCCGACCGGGGCACTCTCCCGTTCGTTGCCCCCGAGATCGCCCGCGGTGAATCGCCGCCGACCGCGCGCGGCGACGTCTACGCGATGGCGGCGACCCTCGTCGCCTTCGCCACCGGCGCGCCGCTCACGCGCGCGCGCGAGCAGGCCGCGATGCTCGTCGAGATCGGCGAGTCGGGCCTCCGCCTCGAGGCGCTCGCCGCGGCGGAGGCGCTCTCGCCGGGGCAGCGCCGCGCGCTCGTTCGCGCGCTCGATCACGATCCAGCGCGCCGCGTGGAGAGCGCGCGGGCGCTGCTCGACGCCTTCGACGCAGCCGCTCCGCGGGGCTAGCTCCGCCCGCGGCAGCGGGGGAGGACCCCGCGCGCGCCCGGCCCTCGTGCCCGCCAGGAGTGGACGCACGCGGCCCATGGGATAAGTCTCGCTCGCATGAAGCCCCACCTAGGTCACGACAGGCTCGCCCTCGACACGCTCGCCATCCACGCCGGACAGCCGCCGGATCCGACGAGCGGCGCGGTCATGACGCCGATCGTCCTCGCGAGCACCTTCGCGCAGGAGCGGCCGGGCGATCACAAGGGGTTCGAGTACTCGCGCAGCGGCAACCCCACCCGCAAGGCGCTCGAGACGTGCCTCGCCGCGCTCGAGGGAGGGCGCCACGGCTTCGCCTTCGGCAGCGGCTCCGCGGCGACCGCCACCCTGCTCCACACGCTCCGGCCCGGAGATCACGTGCTCTCGGGTGACGACGTCTACGGCGGCACCTTCCGGCTCTTCGACAAGGTCATGCGGCCGATGGGCATCGGCTCGACCTCGGTCGACATGAGCGACCTCGACGTCGTCCGCAGGGCCCTCACCCCTGCCACGCGGATGATCTGGATCGAGACCCCGACGAACCCCATGCTCAAGATCTCCGACATCGCCGGGATCGCCGGGGTCGCGCGCGCGCACGGGGCGCTGCTCGTGGTCGACAACACGTTCGCCACGCCGGTGCTCCAGCGGCCGCTCGACCTCGGCGCCCACGTCGTGGCGCACTCGACAACGAAGTACCTGAACGGGCACTCGGACGTCGTCGGCGGCGCGCTCATCACCTCGGAGGACGCGCTCGCCGAGCGGGTCGGGTTCCTGCAGAACGCGCTCGGCGCCGTGCCGAGCCCGTTCGATTGCTACATGGTGCTCCGCGGGATCAAGACGCTCGGCGTGCGCGTGCGCCAGCAGTGCGCGTCGGCCGCGCTCATCGCCGCGAAGCTCGCCGAGCACCCGGCCGTCCAGGCGGTGCACTACCCCGGCTTGCCCACGCACGCCGGCCACGCGCTCGCCGCGCGGCAGATGCTCGCGCCCGGCGCGATGATCTCGCTCGTCGTGCGCGGCGGCCTGCCCGTCGCCTCGCGGTTCCTCGAGCGGCTCGCGATCTTCTCCTGCGCCGAGAGCCTCGGCGGCGTCGAGTCGCTCGCCGAGCACCCCGCCCTCATGACCCACGCCTCCGTGCCCGCGGCGGCGCGGGAGGCGCTCGGCATCGCCGACGGCCTCCTCCGGCTCTCGGTCGGCCTGGAGGCCAGCGAGGACCTCTGGAACGACATCGCGCAGGCGCTGGGGGACGCGCACGCGTGAGGCGCGACCGCCGTTTGATCGCGGACCCCCGAGTACGATAGAAGCGAGGTGCGGCCTCGGGGCCGCCATCTACCACCGGAGCTTGCCATGAGTCTCGCCCGCCTCGGCTTCGTGCCCGTGCTCGGTCTCCTACCCCTGCTCGGCCTCGGCTGCAGCGACGCCGAGGCGCCTATCCCGCGCGGCGCCTACTCCCTGAACTTCGTCGACCCAGGCATCGCCTGCAACGTGTCAGGGCACTCGGAGACCCTCGGCGACGTCACCGCCGACCAGAGGACCCGGATGCTCGCCGACGGCGAGGAAGGCGCCACGGTCGACTGCTCCGTGACCGGATCGGGCACCTTCGCCGTCACGGGGAAGGCCAAGAACAGCGCCACCGCCACGGAGATCCGCGTCAAGATCGACGGCATCAGCCCCACCGCGACGAAGGAGATGCCCGCCACCGGCAGCGTCAGCTTCTCGTCGGCGAAGACGAGCGGCATCGCCTTCACCTCCACGACGGAGGAACAGTGCACGTTCTGGTTCGACCCCGAGAGCGAACAGGGGGTCGACGCAGGCAAGATCTGGGTCGCCTTCGAGTGCACGGCCGTGAAGGGCAGCCGGGATATCTGCGAGATCAGGCTGGGCACCCTGGCCTTCGACAGCTGCGGGGCCTGAGCCGACCGGGACGCCCGGGGTGCTGACCGCGCGCTGACCGCGCGCCCCGGGCGTCAGCTCTTCTGGGAGCGCGAGCTCGACGCCGCCGGGACCGTCGATCGCTCGCCCAGGTTGACCTGCTGCGAGTCGGCGGGCGGGCCGAGGGTCGCGCTGTTCGGGAGCGCGGCCTCGTCCTGCTCGTCGATCCGGATCACGAGCGCCGTGATGTTGTCCTCGCCGCCGTTCTCGTTGGCCTTGGCGATGAGCCGGCGGCACATCTCCGGCACCTCCGCGGTCGAGCTCACGATCTGGAGGATCTGGTCGTCCGAGAGCATCCCGCTCAGGCCGTCGGAGCAGAGCAGGTAGACGTCGCCGAGCTGCGGCTCGTCGTTGATCAGATCCACGGCGACGCTGTCGTTCATCCCGAGCGCGCGGGTGATGACGTTGCGCGGGAGCTCGGCCCGCTGCTCCTCGGTGAGCTCGGGCATCGCCATGATGTAGTCGTTGAACAGCGAGTGATCGCGCGTGAGCTGGCTGATCGAGCCCTTGCGGACGCGGTACGCGCGGCTGTCGCCGACATGGCCGACGTAGATGCGGTTCTTCTTCTTCGAGAAGAGCGCCCCCACGATCGTCGTGCCCATCCCGGCGCAGTCGCGCGACCGGATGCTGCGCTCGAAGATCTGGCGGTTGGCCACGCGGATGCCCGCCTGGAGCCGGTTCTCCTCCTCCGACAGGCTCGTGTCGAAGTGGAACGGCCAGGTGGCGTCCTCCCGCGACGTGGACCGGAAGAAGTCCGCGATCGACTCGGTCGCCAGCCTGCTGGCTACGTCCCCCGCGCGGTGGCCCCCCATGCCGTCCGCGACGATGAACAGATCGTACTCCGACAGGACGGCGTAGCTGTCCTCGTTGTGGTCGCGTTGGAGACCAACGTCCGTCATTCCTGAAGCGATCGCTCGCATAACCTCGGGAATCCTTGAGACGGCTCCGGGCCTTCGGCTTCGAACACCAACCGTTTCATGCTACCGAAAACCTGTCAAGCAGGGCCTCTCGCACCGCAATGGGCGTCTTCCACCCAACGTCCACCAAAGTCCACTCGCCGACCTTCCTGATCCTACCGACTCGAACCGGGGGGACCGCAAGCCTCTTTTTCATTGAACGCTTTATTGTCGGCCCGGGCCTTGGTCCCGGCACAGCCTCGGGTCGCACGCCGACAGCACGGCGAGGCGCCTCCGGGGCGTTTTCAACGAGGCGCACGCGTCGCACGAGCCGCACGCGCCGCCACCGCCCCGGTCTTCGAGCTCGGTGGCCGGCGCCACGCTGCCGCGGACCCCGCTCACACGTCCAGGATGTCCTTTTCCTTGGCGGCGATCACCGCGTCGACCTGCCTCGTCCCCTCGGCCACCGCGTCCTCGACCTTCTTCTTCGAGCGGTCGGCCTCGTCTCCGCTGACCTCGCCGTCCTTTTCGAGGGCGTCGATCATCTCGTTGGCGTCCCGACGATGCTTCCGGATGGCAACTTTACAGTCCTCTCCGTTCTTCTTCGTCAGCTTCACCATCTCGCGGCGCCGCTCCTCGGTCAGCGGCGGGATCGGGAGCCGGATGAGATCCGCGTCGACCTGGGGGTTCAGGCCGAGGTCGCTCTCCCGGATCGCCTTGTCGACCGCCTTCACCTGGTTCTTCTCCCAGGGCTTGACCGTGATGAGCCGCGGCTCCGGCACGGACACGGTGGCCATCTGCACGAGCGGCGTCGGCACGCCGTAGTAATCGACGCGGATGCCGTCGAGCATGGCCGCGTTCGCGCGCCCGGTGCGCACCTTCGACAGGTCTCGCCGGAGAGCTTCGATGGCCTTGTCGATCCCTTCGCGCAGCTCCTTGATGACGTCCTCGAGCATGATCCGGCTTCCTCCGTGGGGGGCTCGCCCAGCCCGCCCTCTTCGCGGGCGGGCGCGGAGCTTACCGCGTATTTCTGGGCCGGCGGAGAAATCAATCCGCCCCGGTGCCGTCGGCGTCGCGGTCGGACGAACGCTCGCCCCCGTCCGGACGCGGCGCAGGCGCGCGCGGCCGGGCGCGCCACCTCCGCTGTCACGGTCGCGCCGAGCTGTAGTAACTCTGGGAGGCAGGGCGACCCGATGCGCGATCTGGACTGGAACAGCTTCGACGTCCTCGTCGTCGACGACGAGCAGGACAACCTCGATGCGTTCCGGTTCGCCTTCAGGAAGTCGTTCAAGCTCCACTATGCGCTGGGCGGCGCCGAGGCCCTCTCGCTCCTCGATCGGCTCGATCCTGCGGTGATCGTCGCGGATCAGCGGATGCCGGGGATGAGCGGTATCGAGTTCCTCAAGCAGGCGAAGGAGCGGCGGCCGGACGCCGCGGGCGTGCTGCTCACCGCCCACGCCGACATGGCGGTGCTCATCGATGCGGTCAACTCGGGCGCGGTCGACCGCTACGTCCAGAAGCCCTGGAACTCGAAGGAGCTCGCCGTCATCCTCCGGCAGGCGATCGGCGGGGTCGCGACCCTCCGGGAGAACCGGCGGCTGCGCGAGCAGCTCGCGCACTACGCCGGCTACCTCGAGCGCGAGCAGCGGGACCCGATCGATTTCGGGGAGATCGCCGGCGAGAGCGGCGCCATGCGCGAGGTCGCCGCCCGGATCGGCGAGGTGGCGAAGGCCGCGACGCACGTGCTGATCGAGGGCGAGGAGGGGGCGGAGAAGGAGGTCGTCGCCCGGGCGATCCACGTGGGCTCCCCGCGGGAAGAGCAGCCGTTCGTCAAGGTGACGTGCGCCGCGTTCCGGGGCGACGCGCTCGAGCGCGAGCTGTTCGGCTGGCGGCGAGGCGCCTTCGACGGCGCGTTCGTCGAGCGAGCAGGCCGGCTCGAGCTCGCCCACCGGGGGACGATCTACCTCGACGAGCCGGCGCCGCTCACGCCCTCGCTCCAGGCGCGGCTGCTGCGCGTGCTCACCGACGGCGAGGTCGAGCGGCTCGGGTCGACCGAGACCACCCGCGTCGACGTGCGCGTCGTGCTGTCGCTCACGCCCGGCATCGAGGAGGCGTGGGCGCGCGCCGGCGTGCTGCCCGAGCTCGTCTCCCGGCTCTCGGTGTTCCCGCTGCGGCTGCCGCCGCTCCGGGAGCGGCGCGAGGACATCCTCGCCCTCGCCGAGCACTTCCTGCGCAAGGTCGCGCGCCGCAACGCGCGCGCGGCCACGGCGCTCTCGGACGAGGCGATCGCGAAGCTCACGGCCTATGCGTGGCCGGGGAACACGCGCGAGCTGGAGAACGTGGTCGAGCGAGCCGCCATCCTCTCCCGCGGCGACGTGATCCTGCCCGAGCACCTCGCGTTCACCGCGCGCCCCCAGCCGGCCGAGCCGCCCGCCCGCGCGCCGAAGGCCGCGGACCCGGAGGCGGACGCGACCGGAAAGGCGCTCGCCTCGCCGTCGTCGTCGCGGCCGAAGCTCGACCTGAGCTCGCAGCTCGACGACATCGAGCGGCGGGAGCTCCTCGCCGCCCTCGAGCGCTGCGGAGGGAACAAGGCGGAGGTCGCGCGGCAGTTCGGCATGCAGCGCACGACCCTCTATTACCGGCTGAAGCGGCTCGGCATCGACACGTGACGTCGCGCGGGCGGAGCGCGGCGGCGCGGCGTCAGCGCGCCGCGCCGCCTCGCCTGTCGACGCGGGCGGCGACTTGCGGCAGATTGCGGCGACATGCTGAAGGTCGGTGAGCTCGCGCCGGAGATCGACAAGCTGGCGACGGACGGCCAGCGCTTCGTGCTGTCCGGGCAGGGCGGGCTCTGCACGGTCGTGTTCTTCTTCCCGAAGGCGTTCACGCCCGGATGCACCGTCGAGACCCGGCAGTTCCGCGACAACCACGCCGAGCTCGTGCTCGCCGGGGCGAGCATCGTCGGCATCAGCACCGATGATCACAGGACGCAGTGCAGGTTCGCCGGGTCGAACAAGGTCCCTTTCCCGATGATCGCCGACGACGACCGCAGCGTGAGCCGCGCCTACGGCGTCCTCTGGCCGATCCTCGGCGTCGCCCGGCGGGTCACCTACGTCATCGAGCCCGGCATGCGCATCGCGGCGGTGTTCCATCACGAGCTCCGGGCCACGAAGCACCGCGACGACGTGCTCTCGTTCATCGACGAGCGCTTCCGGGCGGCGCGCCCCCCCTGAGCGGGGCGCGCTCGTCCCGCGCGCCGGACACCCCGCCGGAGAGCCGAGAGCCCGCCATGCGCCCCACGCCCGAGCCTCACACGCCCCGCGACGGAGCCGCCGCGCTCCTCGAAGGAGCGGCGCCGCTGCCGCGCGACTTCTACGCTCGACCCCCGCTCCTCGTCGCGCGGGCGTGCATCGGCAAGGTGCTCGTCCACAGGAGCCCCGAGGGCATCGCCGCCGGACGGATCGTCGAGACCGAGGCCTACCGCGGCCCGGAAGATCTCGCCGCGCACAGCGCCGGAGGGCGACGGACCGTGCGGACGGAGGTCATGTTCGGCCCGGCGGGCCACGCCTATATGTTCATGCTTTACGGCATGCACTGGGCGTTCAACCTCGTCGTGGCCTCGGAGGGGGAGCCGCACGTGGTGCTCGTGCGCGCCATCGAGCCCGTGCTGGGGCTCACGCTCATGAGCCGCCGGCGGGGCGTCGCGCCCGGGCGGGTCGAGCTGACCAACGGCCCTGGTAAGCTCTGCAAGGCCCTGGGGCTCGACCGCTCCGCCTACGGGATGGATGTCTGCGGAGCCCAGCTCTCGCTGCTCCCCGGCGCGGCTGGGCCCATCGGCAGGTCGCCTCGCATCAACGTGGACTACGCAGGTGTGTGGGCGAAGAAACCGTGGCGCTTCTACGAGCGCGGCAATCGCTATGTATCGGTTCCGCCTCGCCACTGAGCGGGCGTGAGGGCGCGCGCTCGAAGCGCTCGCGCCCGGGCCACGGATCGCGCGAGAATGGCCGCATGGGATTCTGGCCTTTCGGGAGCCGCGAGCCTGCCGACGTCGAGAGCGCTTCGCAGGTCGTCACGGCAGCCATGCGCCGCGAGACCGTGAGGGGAAAGTTAACGCTCTATTTCAAGGATCCGCAGACGCAGAGCGCCGCCGAGAGGGCCGCGGAGCGGTGCGCGCAGCTCGCCGGAAACCTGCTGCGCGAGACCGGCGAGCAGGCGCCGCTCCTCGGCAGGGAGGCAGAGCTCGCCGCGACGATCGCGGCCCGCGCGCCGCGCGGCGTCCCGGCGCTGCGCGCGATCGAGCTCGCGGCCCTGCACGTCGTGGCCGAGCGCACCACGCAGTCGCGGCGCAGCAGGCCGACCCCGGTGCCGCCGCTCTTCCAGGAGGCGCCGTCGAGCCGGCCGCCGGCGGGCGGCGCCGGCCGGCCCACCAGCGCGGCGCCGCCGAGCAGCCGCGGCTTCGGGCAGGTGCCCGGCGCATCGCCGGTCGTCGACCCCAACCCGCCGTCGAGCATCCCCCCTCCCCACAGCGTGCGCTCACCGCCGAGCTCGGGCGCGTACCGCCTCCGCGGCGCGGGGGCGGGCAACGGGCGGGGGTCGAGCCCGGGGCTCATCGGCTCGCCCCCCACGGTGATCGCCGCCGCGCTCGCGCCGCTCCTGCGCGACGCGTCAGCGCGGCTGCTCCTCGGCTGTCTGCGCGCGCACGACCTGATCATCGTGCGCCGCGTCGCGATCGACCCCGGCTCGGCCGATCACCTGGCGGCGCTCCTGCCGGTCTCCGAGGCGCCGCCAGGCGAGTTCGAGGCGAGCCGGGCCGCCGAGCTCTCTCGCTGGCACGCGGCGCTCGGCTCGCCCGTGATCAGCCAGCTGCGCACCGAGTCGTGCACGATCAGCGCGCAGAAGGCCCGGATGGCGCTGAGCACCGCGGCCATCGCGCCGGGCCTCGTGGGCGAGCTGGTCGACGCGCTCTGCCGCACCGCCTTCCCGGGCCTCGCGCTGTCGAGCGCCCACATCGATCGCTACGTGGAGCGCGATCTGAGCGAGCTGGCGGCCGAGAGCGTGGCGCGCATCCTCCGGCACCCGAACTCGAAGCAGCTGCGGCTCGCGCTCGGCCTGCTGCTCGACGCGGTGCAGACCGACATGGACGCGATCGTGAGCCTCGCGAAGGCCTCGCTCGGCAGCCCGCCGTGAGGCCGTCGCTTCCCGGGGCGCGTTCCCTTCTCCGCGGGCTTTCGCTAGAAGGCGCAGGTGCGACACCATGGTCTCCTCGATGAGCTCTCCACCGTCCAGAGGTCGCTGCGCGGCGGCCTTCCCCTGCTCGTCGCGCTGCTCTGCGCGTGCGGGTCGGCCGAGCCCACGGTCGCGCCGCCCGCGCAGCCCGGGGCGAAGGGGCCCGTCGTGAGCGCGGTCAACGCGCCGCCCGGCGCCGCGGGCGCGGAGGCGGGCGCCGAGCGAGCGCTCGCGGCGCTGTCGGCGCGCGTGCTCGAGGAGTACCTGCGCGACGAGCCGGTCCGCGCCACCGAGGCGGGGGACCACCGGTACGACGGCGCGTGGCCGGACGTCACCGAGCAGGGCGAGGCGGCGCGCCGGCGCACGATCGAGGCCGCGCTGTCCGAGCTCCGGGCGCTGCCCCTGGAGCAGCTCGGCCTCCAGAGCCGCGTCGACGCGGCGATGATCGAGAACCAGCTGCGCTCCTGGCTGTTCGCGATCGACGAGCTCCGCGAGGCGACGTGGAACCCGATGGTCACCACCGGCCTCATCGGCGACGGGCTCGACCCGCTGATCACGAGGAGCTTCGCGCCGCTCGAGGAGCGCCTGCGGAGCCTCGGCGGCCGCCTCTCGGGCATCCCCGCGCTCGTCCGGAGCGCGCAGCAGCGCCTCACCGCGGCGCCGCCGCGCATCCACACCGAGACGGCGATCGCGCAGAACAAGGGGCTCATCGCGCTCTGCAAGGCCGAGCTCCCGGCGCTGTTCGCGTCCGCGCCGGCGCAGAAGGCCGAGCTCGACGCGGCCGCGAAGGCCGCCGCCGCGGCGCTCGAGGGCTTCCAGGCGTTCCTCGAGAAGGACCTGCTCCCGCGGAGCGACGGCGACTTCCGGCTGGGCCGCGCGCGCTTCGAGGAGAAGCTCCGCTTCGCGCTGGACGACGCGTCCGTCGACATCGACGGCGTGGTGACGGGCGCCCGCGCGCTGCTCGCGGCGACGCACGCCGAGATGCTGGAGACCTCGAGGGAGCTCTGGCCGGAGCTCTTCGGGAAGCAGCCGTTCCCGCGGGTCGAGACGCAGGACGAGAAGATGGCGACGATCCGGAGGGTCCTCGACGCGATCGCGGCCGATCGCCCGACGAACGCCACCATCGTGAAGGCGTCGGAGAAGCTGCTCGCGGAGGCGACCGACTTCGTCCGCAAGCGCGACCTCGTGCGCGTCCCGGACGAGCCCTGCCGGGTGATCGAGATGCCGGAGTACCGCCGCGGCGTCGCGATCGCCTACTGCGACGCGTCCGGCCCGCTCGAGGCGAAGCAGGAGACGTTCTTCGCGATCGCGCCGACGCCGAAGGACTGGCCGAAGGCGCGCGTCGACTCGTTCTACCGCGAGTACAACACGAGCATGCTCGCCGACCTCACCATCCACGAGGCGATGCCGGGGCACTTCCTGCAGCTCATGCACAACAACGAGTTCCCCTCGAAGTTCCGCGCGGTCTTCTCGAGCGGCCCGTTCGTCGAGGGGTGGGCGGTCTACACCGAGTGGCTGATGGCCCACCACGGCTTCGGCGGCCCGAAGGTGCGGATGCAGCGCCAGAAGATGGTGCTGCGCATGGCGGCGAACGCCATCATCGACCACGGGGTGCACGCGGGCGCGATGGACGAGAAGGAGGCGCTCGCGCTCATGACGAAGGACGCGTTCCAGGAGGAGGGCGAGGCCGTCGGCAAGTGGCGGCGCGCCCGGCTCACGAGCGCGCAGCTCACCACGTACTTCCACGGCTTCACCGAGATGATGCGCCTGCGCGCCGAGCACCAGGCCAAGCCCGGCTTCTCGGAGCGCGCCTACCACGACCGCCTGCTCAGCCACGGCTCGCCGTCCGTGCGGCACCTGAAGGCGCTCCTCTCGCAGTAGCGCCGGCTCTGTCAGACGGGGGTAATCGAGCCGCCTAGCTCCACGAAGCGCGTCTTGGGGAACGCCTTCGCGCAGGCGTCGAGCTGCCATTCGCCCTTGAAGAGCACGACGGCGTTGCCGTGCACGTCGCGGGCGCCGTAGCCGTAGAGGCTCGACTCGAGCTCGGCGAGGGGCACCGGCTCGCCCTCGACCCAGCGGGCCAGGCTGAACGAGAGCCGCTCGAGCCGGGCATCGACGCCGTACTCGGCCGCGAGCCGGTGCTTCACGACGTCGAACTGGAGCTCGCCCACGACCCCGAGGATGGCCTCGCCCTCCCGCCCCTCCGGCGGCCGGAAGAGCTGCACCGAGCCCTCCTGCGCGAGCTGATCGAGCCCCTTCTTGAGCTGCTTGCGCTTCATGGGGTCGATCATGACGACGCGGGCGAACTGCTCCGGCGGGAACTGCGGCAGCGCGGCGTACTTCACGGGCGGGCCGCTGCACAGGGTGTCGCCGATGAGGAACAGCCCGGGGTCGAAGACGCCGATGATGTCGCCCGCGAAGCCGTCGTCCACGAGCGTGCGCTCCTGGGCCATGAACTGCACCGGGTTGGTGAGCCGGATGTCGCGGCCGAGGCGCACGTGGTGCACCTTCATCCCGCGCTCGTAGCGGCCGGAGCAGACGCGGAGGAACGCGATCCGGTCGCGGTGGGCCCGGTCCATGTTCGCCTGGATCTTGAAGACGAACGCGGTGAAGCGGTCGTCGTCCGGGGCGATGGGGCCCTTGTCGCTGCCGCGCGGCGCGGGCGGGGGCATGAGCTCGATGAAGGCGTCCAGGAACTGCGGCAGGCCGAAGTTGGTGATGGCGCTGCCGAAGAACATCGGCGTGACCTCTCCGCGGGCGAGCTTGTCGCGATCGAGCGCGTCGCCGGCGGCGTCGATGAGCTCGATGTCCTCGCGCAGCTGGCGCGCCCCCTCCTCCTCGAGCACCTCGACGAGCTCGGGCGCGTCGAGCGACACGACCTCCATCGGGGCGATCTCGGCGCCGTGCGCGACGAGCTCGAAGAGGAACACCTGCTTGCGCTCGCGGTGGTACACGCCGCGGAACTTGCCGCCCACCGAGATGGGCCAGGTGACCGGGTAGACGCCGATGCCGAGGACCTCCTCGACCTCGCCGATGAGCTCGAACGGGTCGCGCCCGGGGCGATCGAGCTTGTTGACGAAGGTGAAGATCGGCATCTGCCGGAGCTTGCAGACGCGGAAGAGCTTCTTCGTCTGCACCTCGACGCCCTTCGCGCAGTCGAGGATCATGATGGCCGCGTCGGTCGCCATGAGCGCGCGGTACGTGTCCTCGCTGAAATCGGCGTGGCCGGGCGTGTCGACCAGGCTCAGCAGGCGGCCCTTGTAAGGGAACTGGAGGACGCTGGTGGAGATCGAGATGCCACGCTCGCGCTCCATCTCCATCCAGTCGCTGACCGCGTGGGCCCGCGCCTTCTTCGCCTTCACGGCGCCGGCGAGCTGGATCGCGCCTCCGTACAGCAGGAGCTTCTCGGTGAGCGTGGTCTTGCCAGCGTCGGGGTGGGAAATGATCGCGAACGTCTTTCGGCGGGCGATCTCGCGGGTGAGCATTGGATCGGGCACAGCGGCGCGGCAGGATAGAGTCCGGGAGGGCTGCGTCAACCCGACGGGCGACGGACCCGGGGCGGGAGGGGGTGGGGGCGCTATTTGGGGGCGCGGAGGGAGAGGGTGACGGTGACGCCCACGGGGTCGGCGCTGGGGGTGCCGATGTGCCGGTTCTTGAGGAACTGACGGATGCAGCGCTGAGCGTCGGGGGTCACGCCACGGGAATCGAGGATCTCGACGCCCTCGGCTCGGCCCCGGACGCGGACAAGGAACTGGAGCTTGATGGTGCCCGTCACGCCGGAGAGGCCGCCATGATCGGCGACGCACTTCGCCAGCTCGGGGGAGACCTTCTCCAGCCGCTTGGCCACGTTCGGGACGTCGCCGTTCATGAACTCGGGCTCCTTGACCTCCACGAGAGGAGGCGGGGCCGAGACGATCGAGGCGTCAGGGGCGCCGCCGTCGATGGGGCCGCCGTCGGGCGGCGGGGCGCCGGCGTCGTCCGGAGGGGGCTCGGGCTGCGGGGACGGCGGCAGCCAGCCGGCGTCCGCCTCGCCCGGCTCGAGACACCGCACGAAGCCACGGTGCGGGTCCTCCAGCGCGCCGTGCGGACACCGCGGGCCGGCATCCGCGTCAGGCGTCGCGGCGGTGATCCACCCCTGCGCCGGCGGATCCTGCGGCGACGCGGCCTGCGCGCCGCCTTCGGTCGCCGCGCCGACGCAGGCGCCGATGGCGCTCATCGAGAGCGCCAAGGAGACCAGCCACTGACCCAGACGCCCACCTGCTGCTCGCCACCTCATCGGCCGCTGTGATACTGCGGAACGGGCGCGCGTACAGCGGAAACGGCGCTTTTTTGTCCCGGATCAGAGGGCGATCTGCGCGAGCGAGCCCGCCGAGGCGTCCCAGAGCGCCCGGGCGCGGGCGAGGACCTCCGCGTGCGCCTCGGTCCCCGCGGCGGGACCCGTCACCGAGACCTCGCCGCCGGGCCCGAGCTCCACCCGCTCGACCCCGGCGTCCGGGAACTCGCCGCGGAGCTCCCTGGTCATCCGCTCGCCGATGCGCTCGAGGAGACGCGCGAGCCGGTCGGGCGTGATGTCCCGGAACATGAGCACCTGCGGGAGCTTGAGCTCCGAGACGAGAGGCGCGCGATCGGACAGGCCCCGCTCGGCGAGCCGCCGCTCGACGAGCGCCGCGAACACGCTCCCGTAGGCCCGGTCGACCTGCTCGCGCCGGAACCGCTCGTCGATCGCCGGACCGAGCCGCGTCTCCAGCTGCGCGACGCCGTTCAGCCCGTTGGCGAAGCGCCCCTCGTTCTGCGCGAAGTACTCGCCCCGCGCGCGCAGGTCAGACGCCAGCGACGCGAAATGCTCGCCCATCGTCGAGAGGGCCCGCAGCACGAGATCGGTGAACCGGAGCTCCTCCCGGATCCAGCCCACGTCCGTCACACGGTCGGCCATGAACGGCCAGGCGACGAGGTTGTAGTAGTTGTTGAAATCGAGCAGGTACTTCAGCCGGTAGAGCTCGAAGCTGCCGAACACCGGATACATGCGCTCGTAGAGCCGAAGCGTGCTGTCGTACTTGAAGCGGTAGTACGCGTCGTACGCCCCCACCCTCTCCTCGAACCCGGACCGGTCGCCGCCCACGTCGGCGAGGATCATCTGCGTGATGAACTCGTTGGCGGTCGCGATGAAATCGGAGCCGGGGCTGTAGAACGGATCGGTGAACGCGCCCGCCTCGCCGGTGACGGCGTAACGGTCGGTCGAAAAGTACCGATCCGCGTGGTACGGCAGGTGCGCATAGCTCTGGAAGTCCTCCAGCTCCGCCCCCTCGAGCAGCTCGCGCACGGCGCGGTGGGCGCCCAGGAAGCGCTCGAAGTCGGCGCGCGTGCGCGGCCCGGGCAGCGCGCCGGCCGGCGCGTTCCCCACGCCGATCCGGTCCTTGTCGAAGACCACACCCACGCGCAT
>JAICEP010000013.1 GCA_025924095.1 Sorangium sp. | reverse complement strand
TCGCGCCGCATCGCCCGGCAGAACTCGAGGAGCAGGGCGTCGAGCAGGGGGCCGGTGTCCTCGCAGAACACGTCGGTCATCTCGACCTTGTTGTTCCGCACCGAGTAGACGGCGTAGCCGAGCAGCCGCCCGTCGTGCCTGTCGAGCATGCAGAAGAAGCGGTGCCGCGTGTTGCCGAGCGGCGCATAGCGCCAGTTCAGGAACTGGGCGCTCCGCTCGCCGGCGATCGGCGAGGGCTTCGCCCGCGACCACAGCTCGTCGAAGCGATGGTCGGCGGCGTCCACGAGCTCGGTGCGCACGCGGCTGCCCTTCGCGAGCAGCGCTGTGGCGTCCCGGAGCGCCATGGAGGCGTCGACGGCGCGCCCGGCGGCGCGCACCAGGGCGTTGTCCGGCTTCACCGTCGCTCGCTGCACGACGCGCTCGGCGGCCGTCGACAGCGCCTGCGTGAGGGGGGCTGGCGGGTCGCCCGGCGCCGCCGCCTCCCAGAGCGCGCGCCAGCGAGGGTGCGGGACCGCCGAGGCCGCCCGCTCCGCGACCCGCTGCACCACCGCGCTCACCGTGCTCCGCTGCTCCCCGGCCGACGAGGCGGCGAGCTCGTTCAGCTTGTACGCGGCCATGAGGGGGCGGACCCACAGGGTGGAGTCCGCGATCTTCTTGTAGCCGGCGCGCTGGAAGATCGGGAATGACGCCTTGTTGGGGAAGCCGAACAGGAAGTCGACCCCGGCGTCGCGGCAGCCCTTCGCGAGCTCGCGCTGGATGCTCATGGCGGCCCCGGCGATGCGGTGCGCCCGGGTCACGCCGAAGTCGCCGAGCACGCCGGCCTTGAGCTTCCGCCCGCTGACGTAGACGTCGCGCGGGTAGAACGAGCCGCTGCCGATGATCTCCCGCTCCGGGCCGTGAAAGCCCATCCAGGTCCGCGGCGGGCCCGCCGGGTTCTGCTCCTGGAACCAGCGCATCCGCCGCTCCACGAGCTCCTGCGACACCTCGTCGTGGGCGAGGTTCTCTTTCCAGAGCTGCGCGAGGACGTCCCTGTGCTCTTCCGGCTGGATGCGGGCGGCGCTGTAGACCTTCTGCATGGCTTCCCGGTGCGCTCTCCTGGCGCGGCCGAGCGGCGCGCCGGGCCCGTCATGGCCGAAGGCGGCGAGGGCGTCAATCGTGCCTGGCCGGGGCTTCTCCGTTCACTTCTCCGTTCACCTCTCGGTTCACCTCTCGGTTCACCTCTCGGTTCACCTCTCCGTTCACGTCTCCGTTCCTCCTCAACGACGCACGACGCGAGGGGACGTTCCGCGCCGGGCGCAGCGAGGCGCGCGCGGCGACGGCGCCATCACGGAACGGGGGTACACTCGCGCGATGCTCCGCCGCGCCATCGTCGCCGTCGCCTGGCTCTCGCTGATCTTCGCCCTGGCCTGCAGCTCCGCTCTCCCGCCGCCCCCTCCGGGCACCTCGCAGCCGAAGGCCGGCGGGGCCGCGGCGCAGCCGTCGGGGGCGGGCGCGCCGCTCGACGAGGTGATGGTCGCGGAGGGCGACCCCGGTCCGGTGCCGGTGACCCGCGCCGATCCGGCGCGCGGCAGCCGGCTCGCGCCCGTGACGATCGTCGTGTTCTCCGATTTCGAGTGCCCCTTCTGCAAGCACCTGGACGGCACGCTGAGGCAGCTGGAGCGGCGCTACGGCCCGGAGCAGCTGCGGATCGTGTGGAAGAACTTCCCGCTCGCCTTCCACAGGCAGGCTCGGCCGGCCGCCGAGGCGGCCATGGCGGTGTTCGCGCACGCCGGTCCCAGCGCCTTCTGGGCGTTTCACGACGCCATCTTCGGCGCGGACGAGCGGCTCTCGCCGGAGCTCGAGGCCGCGGCGCTCCGGCGGGCGGGGGTGACCCCCGGCCAGGTCAAGCAGCTCGTTCAGCGGAGCGCGGCGGCGCAGAAGGTCGACGCCGACATGGCGCTCGCCGCGCGGCTCGGCGTGAACGGCACGCCCGCGTCGTTCGTCAACGGCGTCGCCCTCGTCGGCGCGGAGTCGGCGGAGCGGTTCGCCGAGATCATCGACGCGCAGCTCGCCTCGGCGCGGGCGCTCCGCGCCGAGGGGACGCCGCCGGAGCAGGTGTACGCGGCGCTCGCGAAGAAGAGCTTCGCCCCGCCCGCCGCGGAGCCCGAGGACGCCGAGGAGGAGGAAGAGCGCAGGACAGTGCACCTCGTGCCCGTCGGGGACTCGCCCGCGCGCGGCAAGGACACGGCGCTCGTCACGATGGTGCTGTTCAGCGACTACCAGTGTCCGTTCTGCCGGCGGATCACGCCGACGGTCGACAAGCTCGCGGCGCAGTACGGCGACAAGCTGCGCGTCGTGTGGAAGGACAACCCGCTGCCGTTCCACCCCCGCGCCGAGCCCGCTGCGGAGCTCGCGCGCGAGGCTCGGGCCCAGAAGGGGGACGCCGCCTTCTGGCAGGCCAATGACCGCCTCCTCGCCGTCGAGGCCAGCCTCGACGACGCGGCGCTCGAGGCCCTCGCCGCGGATCTCCAGCTGAACGTGGCGGCGGTGAAGCGCGCCATCGCCTCGCGCAAGCACGCGGCCAAGATCGAGGCCGACATGGATCTCGCGGACGACCTGGGCGCCGCGGGGACCCCGCACTTCTTCATCAATGGACGCCGGCTCGTCGGCGCGCAGCCGATCGAGAAGTTCCAGGCGCTCATCGACGAGGAGATCGCCAAGGCGGAGGCCATGGTCGTGGCAGGGACGCCGCGCGCGAAGGTCTACGAGTCCATCCAGAAGCAGGCTGTCCCGCCGGCGTCCCCGCCGAAGGTGTCCGTCCCGCCGCCGTCCAAGGGCCACCCCGGCAAGGGCGCTGCCGCCGGCAAGGTGGTCATCCAGATGTTCTCCGACTTCCAGTGTCCCTATTGCGCGCGCGGCGGCGCCACGATGGACGAGCTCATCAAGGCCTTCCCGGGCAAGGTCCGCGTGGTTTTCCGCCACCTGCCGCTCCCTTTCCACCCCGAAGCGCAGCTGGCGGCCGAAGCGGCCATGGAGGCGCTCGCGCAGCAGGGGCCGGCCGGCTTCTGGAAGATGCACGATCGGCTCTTCAAGGCCCATGACGCCTCGAACCTCGATCGCGCGGCCCTGGAGCAGCATGCCGCGAGCCTCGGGCTCGACGTCGCGCGCTTCGCCCGGGCGCTCGACGAGCGCACCCATCGAGCCGCGGTCGAGGCCGACGCGCAGACCGCGCGGAGCGCCGGCATCACCGGGACTCCGGGGTTCGTGATCAACGGTTACCTGGTCAGCGGAGCCCAGCCGCTCGCGAAATTCAAGAAGGTCGTGCGCCGCGCCCTCAGTGAAGCGAACTGAAGCAAACTGAACGCAAACTGAACGCAAACTGAACGCAAACGCACGTGAGCTGAACGTGGCCAGGCAGACCGAGCTTGGGCCGCGGGCTTCTGGCCTGGCGCTCGGTCGACTGACCTTCCGTTCGCCATGCGCGTTGCTCGGGGCGCGTCCATCGGTATCGCCCGCCGAGCTCGTGATACCTTGTCCCAATGCCCAAACCGCGCGGTCGAGGGACCTCGGCCGAACCCAGGCGCACCGTCAAGGCATCGACCGGGCGGGCACGCGCGCAGCCTCGTGACAAGGCAGGCCAGCGCGGCGTCGCCGATGCGGGCTCGCCGGCCGCGCTGCGCGACAGGCAGGAGCGGTCGCCCGTCAGCGCGCGGGCCACGGCCAAGAAGGCGAAGGGGGCCGCCGCGCTTGTGGAGGCCGCTCCGGCGGAGCGCCGGGCCGCGCCGAAAAAGCGCGCTGCGACGGAGCGGCCGGCACCGAGGAAGGGCGCCGCGAAGGAGCGAACGGCCGCGGCGAGGAAGGGCGCCGCGACGGAGCGGCCGGCCGCGCCGAGGAAGGGCGCCGCGAGGGCGCGCGCCGACGAGCAGCCCCGCGCCGCGCCGCCGAAGCGACGACCTCGGACCGCGAAGGTCAAGAGCACCGCGAAGGCCAAGAGCAAAGCGGGCGACGCGGAGCTCTCGCCTCCCCGTCCGCCGGAGCTCGACTGGGACGACACGCCGTCCGGCAGCGCCGAGGAAGCGCTCGCCCAGCGCTGGGCGGCGCGGGGCGAGGAGCTCTTCCAGCAGCTCGCCGATCACGGCGCCTCACAGCACGAGTACCGCGCCGACCTCAAGGAGGGGCGCTTCGTCTGGATCGCGCCGGGCGGCCGCGTGTCCGCCGAGGCGGGCGCGCGCCTGCTATGCAGCTGGTCGCGCGCCACGTCGGTCCTGGTCATGGCGTGGGCCGATCCGCTCGTCAGCAGCACGGGGATCGAGCGCTTCGACGGGATGCCCGCGGAGCAGGACAGCGTGGACGAGGAGGGCGCCTGGCAGATCGCGATGAGGTCGGCCGACGCCTGCGGCGCGGCGTACCTCTACCGCGTGTCCTCGCCGCAGGCCCTGTACTTCCTGGCGCTCGACGATCTGACGTTCTCGCCGAAGCGCGCCTCGTTCCACCCCGGCGCGCCGGTCGGCCTCGTGCTGCGCGCCATCGGCGAGATCCGCGAGGCCATCGCGTCCCGCGCCGAGCCCGCCGAGGTCATCCGCGACAGGATCTCCGCGCTCAGCGACTCGCTTCTCCACCAGGCCAGGTACGCCTACCGCGACACCGACTGGGTCGCGCGCCTCGACCGGACCGGCTCGTGCTTGATGCACCTCGCGAAGCGCATCCCGCGCGCGTGCTTCAGCGCGGTCGCGGCCGGCCAGCGCGTCGACGAGTGGCTCGAGCGCGAGCTCGCGCTCGAGCTGCTCAACGCGCTCTCGCTCATCGAGGACGAGTGGAGCCTGTTCGGCTGACGGGCCGCCGCGCGGCGCCGCGCGGCTGAGCTCGCGCCGGCGCTCGGCCCCGTCCCCCACCGCCCCGCGCCAGCGCGGTGCGTGACCCGCGCGGCACCGCTCTTGAAAGGTCGAGAGGGGCGGAGGTGAGGGGAGGCGGCGATGGGTCGAGCGAAGCTGTTCGAGGATCGCAGGGACGCCGGGCGCAGGCTCGCGCAGCTGCTCTCGGGGTACAGGAGCGAGGCGCCGCTCGTGCTCGCCCTGCCGCGAGGGGGCGTCGAGGTGGGCTACGAGGTGGCGCGCGCGCTGGGCGCGCCGCTCGATGTGTGGATCGTGCGCAAGCTCGGCGCACCCGGGCAGCCGGAGCTCGGCGTGGGCGCGATCTCCGAGGGGGGCGAGGTGTACATCGACCGGAGCCTCGTCGCGCTGCTCGGGATCACCGAGGCGGAGCTCGCCGAGGTCGCGGAGCAGCAGGCCGCCGAGGTGGAGCGGGGGGTGCGCCGGTTCCGGGGCGACAGGCCGATGCCCCTCATCGAGGGGCGGACGGTCATCGTCGTGGACGACGGCATCGCGACCGGCGGCACGGTGCGGGCCGCGCTGCGCGACCTGCGCAGGCGCTCGCCACGGCGGATCGTGCTCGCGGTGCCGGTCGCCGCGCCGTCGAGCCTGTCGTCGCTCTGCCGCGAGGTCGACGGCATCGCGTGCATCGAGGAGGACCCCGGCCTCCAGGCGATCGGCGCCTACTACGACGACTTCTCGCAGACCTCCGACGAGGCGGTCGTCCGGCTGCTCGCCGAGGCGCAGCGCGAGCTGCCGCCGCCGGAGGGCGCGGAGCGGCCGCTCTGCGTCCAGGCGGGGACGGCGGCGCTGCCCGGGGATCTCGCGGTCCCGGAGAGGGCGGTCGGCCTCGTTCTCTTCGCCCACGGCAGCGGCAGCGGCCGCAAGAGCCCTCGCAACCGCTCCGTCGCGGAGGCGCTCTGGCGATGGCAGCTGGCCACGCTGCTCTTCGACCTGCTCACCGAGGACGAGGCGGAGGAAGATCGCCGGAGCGCTCGCCTCCGCTTCGACGTCGACCTGCTCGCCCGGCGGCTGATCGGGGTGACGGACTGGGCGCTCGCGCGCCCCGAGCTCCGTCATCTCGGCGTCGGCTATTTCGGCGCCAGCACCGGCGCGGCGGCCGCGCTGATCGCGGCGGCGGCGCGGCCTCGCGCCGTGGGCGCCGTCGTGTCGCGCGGCGGCAGGCCCGATCTCGCGGGCGCGGCCCTGGCCAGGGTGCGGGCTCCGACGCTGCTCATCGTGGGCAGCGCGGACACCGCGGTGCTGGCGCTGAACCAGGACGCGCTCGAGCGCCTCGCCGGCCCGCGCCGCCTCGCCGTCGTGCCGTCGGCGACGCACCTGTTCGAGGAGCCGGGCGCGCTCGCGGCGGTGGCCCGGCTCGCGGGCGAATGGTTCGCGCAGCACCTGTCCCCGAGGGGCGACGAGGCGCGGCCGTGACGCCTACTTCGAGAGCCAGACCGTGTAGGCGTGCGGCATGAAGGGCGCGTCGTCGGGGTCGAACGGGCGGCTCCGGATCATGCTCCCCGCGTTGACCCCCACGAGGAGCAGCCCCGAGAGGCCGTCGAGCCCGACCACGGTGCGCTGCGCGCGGCTGCTGCCGAAGATGCCGGCCACCTCGACGCGGCCGGCCTCGGCGCCCTGCCTGTCGACCTTCACGATCGCCCAGCGGAACAGCGCGGGCAGCTCCCAGTCGGCCACGAAGGTGATCTCGGCCGCCTTCAGGTCCGGCCGAGCGCCCGCGTTCTCCGCGGAGAGATCGAGCCACACATAGGTGGCGCCGGTCGGCTCGATCGGTCGCAGGGGCGCGACCCGCCGCGGGAGCGTGGCGTAGGGCAGCGACCACTCGAAGCGCACCCGGCCGAAGTCGCCGAACCGCTCGGCGTCCGACAGGTGGGCGCCGTCGCTGCGGCTGCCCAGGAACGCCCGCGCGATCGCGAGCTCGAGGAGCAGGTCGTCGAGGTCCTCGCCGCGGGACCTGAGCGACGCCCGGAGCGCGTCGAACGTGTCGGGCTCGGCGCGGAAGCGCGGCGCGCCTGCGGGCGTGGACTGCGCCGCGATGGCGAGCAGCGACATCGCGACCTGCGCCGGCGTCCCGGTGCCGTAGGCGTCGTCGAGGTACCACGGGAAGAGCAGGGCGCCGTCGAGCGCGCCGAGCGCCGCGCCCGTCAGCGCCCGCTCGGGGGCGCGCTGGAAGGCGTCGATCGCGGCGAGCTCCTCGGCCGCGCAGGGCGCCGCGATCGCGGCGAGGTAGCTCGCGGCCATGGCGAGCGCGCCCTCCTCGGCCCCGGCGTCGAGGCGCACGGCGACGGCGTGCCCGAGCGCGTACGCCGCGTCGGACGCGCTCGTGCACCCGCCGCGCCCCGGCGCCGTGATGAAAGCGAACGCGCTCGCGGCGTCGAACCGCTCGCCGACCGCTCGCAGGTCGTGCCCGACGCGCGTGGGGCTGCGGCGCGGGCCGCGCTCCAGGTAGAGATCGTACGACGGGCTGCCGCCCCGCGCGCCGTCGGGGAGCGGCCGCGGCAGGCCGAGCGCGTCGTAGGCGCGCATCGCGGCCTCCAGGTGAGCGAGGCTCTCCAGGAGGGCGGCGCCGGGGACGTCCGCGGGCGCGTGCACGCAGACGGGCAACGTGAACGAGCAGGCGCGCTGCGGGGCGTCCCGTTCGTCGGGGCGCTGCACCGGCGAGACCACGGGGCGGCCCTCGGCCGGCGGGCTGGCGGCCTCGTCGGGCGGCGCGCCAGGCTGCGCGCTCGGCGCGGGCGGGCCGGCCGACGGCGCGTCCGGCGCGCGCGCTGCCGCCGCGTGGGGGCCGCCGAGGGACGCGACAAGCGCGAGCAGCGCGAGCGCGCAGGGCGCCTTGCGCCGCGGCCGCTGCGGAGCAGGCGCGCGCTCCCGCCCCTGGGGTGGGGCGTGCGTGGGGCACGGTCTCGTGGGGAGCGCTACAGCCATCCGGAGGCCCGCGGGCGAGGTCTGCCCCCGCGATGGGGCCCTAGCTCATCGCACGAGCGGCGCCTCCTGCCCATCCCGGGATGCTCCACGCGGCCACCACGCGGACGGCTTGCGGGTCCCGGCGTCGGGTCGGGCGGTCGCGCCGCGGAGCGTCCTGCCGATTGTACCGATGTGACCGTACCAGATACTGCCGAGCTCGCTGCGTGGCTGTGCTCGGACGAGGAGGTATTGAGCGGCCGAGGTACAAAGGATGTCCGGAAGATAAAATTGCGACTTCTCCTGTGGCGCAGAGGCTCACGCATTGTGGTGCATGTGCGCCGAACTCGTTTCAGTCCAGGATCGCCCTCGAAATCGCCTGGATCCCGCGCCCAGAACCGCTCCGGGTTCAGGCGACATGTGGCCCTGTTATTCTTCGATGAATTCGAGTCCTCGGCGCCGCTCGCCTCGCTGGGCACGGCCTCTGCAAAGCCCGCGTGCATGAACCGCATATCCCGACGTCGCTTCGTCGCCGGCCTGGGCGCTGGTCTCCTCGCCGCTCCGTTCCTCGGGAGGATCAGCCAGCTTCGCGCCGACGGTGGGACTGCTCGCAACCTGGTTGTCTTTTTCTCCCCCAACGGGACTCATCATCATCTCTGGCGGCCGACGGGCTCGGGATCGAGCTTCTCTCTCCCTGCGGGCTCGATCCTCGAGCCGCTCGCAGCGCATAGGTCCGATCTCATCCTCTGCGACGGCATCGACTTCAAGGGCGTCGACAACCACGAGCCCGGCATGGTCAACATGCTCACGGGCGGCGGCAACGCCGGGAGCGCCAGCCGCGGCCAGAGCCTCGACTGGTACGTCGCCCAGGAGCTCGGCGGCCGGCCGGTCAACCTCGGTATCTACACGAGCCCGTGGGGGACGAACTCGCAGACCCGCATGTCGTACAGCGCGGCGGGGCAGTTCGCTCCCGTGATCGACGAGCCGCGGACCGCATACAACCAGATCTTCGACGGCTTCACGGGCGCGAGCGAGCCGACCGGGACGGGCGCCGGCGAGGTCGATCCGAAGATGAAGCGCCGGCAGAGCATCCTGCGCGTCACGAACGGCGAGATGGAGGCGCTGCGCGCCGGCGCGCCCGCGCGCGAGCAGGCCAAGCTCGACGCGCACATCGACGGCCTCCAGCAGATCGCGCCCGGCGCCGGCGCGGGCGCCGGCCCCGTCGCCGCGAGCTGCAACACGGCGCCCGCGCCTCCGCCCTCGTTCAACCCGACCGACGAGGACGCCGTCCCCGACATCGCCATCGCGCAGATGGACCTCGTCGCCGCGGCGCTCGCGTGCGGGCGGACCCGGGTCGCGACCGTCCAGTTCTCTCACACGGTCTCGCCGCTGCACCTCCGGTGGCTCGGCCTGTCCGGCCAGGACCATCACTCGCTCTCGCACGCGAGCACGGGCGAGGACGTCGACAGGTTCCGCATCGCGGAGCGATGGTTCGCCGAGCAGTTCGCCTATCTCCTCGGGAAGCTGAAGTCGACCGCCGGCTCCGGCGGCGGCACCCTGCTCGACGAGACGCTTGTCGTGTGGGCCAAGGAGCTCGGCGACGCGCCGCTGCACCGGTGCGAGTCGGTCCCGTTCGTCCTCGCCGGCGGGGGAGCCTTCACGCCCGGCCGCTACGTCAACTTCGGCGGCGCTCCCCACCAGCAGCTCCTGGTCTCGATCTGCCAGGCCATGGGCCTCGGCAACAGCACCTTCGGCGACGCCTCGAAGGGCACTGGCCCGCTGGATGGGCTCGCGTGATGCGCGGTCCTCCGCATGGCCGTCCACCCACAGCACTCGGGATTACGAGGAACAAGCTCATGAACACACACAACACGACGGGACCCTTCGACGAGGCGGATGCGCCTGTCTCCCGGCCTCTGCCGACGAGCGATGCCCCCCGGCGCAGGCGGACACCGCGCCTCGGCCGCGCGCTCGTGCTCTCGTGCGCCGCGCTGGGCGCCGCCGTCGCCGGCTGCAACGGCCTGTTCGGAGGCGGCGACGACGACGGCCAGACGAACGGCGGAGACGACACGGGCTCCCTCGACTCGGGATGTGCCGACAACGTCGCGTTCTTCGAGGCGAACCTCTGGGACCCGATCATGTCCTCGAAGTGCACCGTCTGTCACACCGAGAGCGGGCTCGCGAAGGGGACCCGCATGGTGTTTGACACCTCGGGCACCGAGGAGGCGCTGCAGGCGAATTTCGAGGCGGTGCGCGACATGGCCGCGATCCAGGTGAACGGCGAGTCGGCGCTCCTCCTGCGCCCCTCCGGCCGGCACCCCGAGGGGCACGCCGGCGGCGCGCTCATCCCGTTCCAGGGCGAGGACTACGTGGTGTTCGAGAAGTTCGTCAACCGCGTCAACCTGGGCGTGGGGTGCGAGGAGCAACCGACGGCCTGCGAGCCCGACAGGGTCTCCGGGCGGCGCGTCCTGCGCCGGATGTCGCGCGTCGAGTTCGACCGGACCGTGGCCGACCTGCTCGGCGTCGACTCGACCGGCTACATCCTCCCGACGGACGCGAACGTCGAGGGCTTCGACAACAACGCCGACGCGCTCCTCTACGCCGGGACCGACGTTCAGCTGATGCGCGACGCTGCCGAGGACATCGCCGCCAGGGTGATCGAGGCGCCGGGCTCGCTCATCCCGTGCGCGGTGGAGACCGGAGATGACGCCTGCGCGACCGCGTTCTTCGAGAGCTTCGGGCGCCGGGCCTTCCGCAGGCCGCTCACGGACCAGGACCGCGCGCGGTACATGGAGCTCCACCGCAGCGTCGAGGCGGACGAGGGCTTCGCGATGGGCGTCCAGTCGATGATCGCCGCGGCGCTCCAGTCCCCGTACTTCCTCTATCGCCCGGAGCTCGGCGCCGTCGCGCAGGACGGCACGTACCAGCTCCTGCCGCACGAGATCGCGTCCCAGCTCTCCTACATGATCTGGAGCTCGATGCCGGACGACGAGCTGCTCGGCAAGGTGGAGTCGGGCGAGCTCGCGACCCCGGCGGTCATCTCCGCCGAGGTCGACAGGATGATGCAGGATCCGCGGGCCGAGGCCGGCGTCCTCAGGTTCTTCAGGACCTGGCTCCAGCTCAACGCCAAGCCGTCGAAGGACATGACCGCCTACCCGGAGTACACCGAGGCGGTCCGGCAGGCGATCGAGCGGGAGACCGCGGCCTTCGTGCGCCACCTCATCCGGGAGGGCTCGGGCTCGCTGCACGAGATGTACACCGCGAGCTACTCCTACGTGAACGAGGAGCTCGCGTCGTTCTATGGCCTGGAGGTGCCGGGCGGGGCCGCGGACCAGGACGGCATGACGCGGGTCGACCTCACCGGGTCGAACCGGATGGGCCTCCTCACGCTCGGCAGCGTCCTCAGCACCCACGCGCACGCCGCCGAGTCGTCGCCCGTGCACCGCGGCAAGTTCGTGCGCGAGCAGCTCCTCTGCCAGCCGCTGCCGCCGCCGCCCGCGGGGCTCGACGTCAAGCCGCCCCAGCCCGATCCCACGAAGTCGACCCGCGAGCGGTTCTTCGAGCACTCCAGCAACGAGGCGTGCGGCAGCTGCCACTCGCTCATCGACGGGATCGGCTTCGGCTTCGAGCACTTCGACGGCGTCGGCCGCTACCGCGACACCGACGACGGGCACCCGGTCGACGCGAGCGGCGACATCGTGGGGGCGCCGAGCGCGAGCGGCCCGTTCGACGGCACCGGAGAGCTCGCCCAGAAGCTCGCGCAGAGCCCGGACGCACAGGCGTGCTTCACGCTCCAGTGGCTCCGCTTCGGCTTCGGCGCCATGGACCAGGCCGATCTCTCGTGCATGGCCGAGCAGATCACCGGCCAGCTCGGGCCCGAGGAGCTGACCGTCGCAGGCGTCATCAAGGCGATCGCGCGGTCGCCGCGCTTCACGAGGCGCCTCGCCGAGGCGGCGGCGGACCCGGGCTCCTCGACGGATCCCGGCGGCGGCACGGGGCCGTCGGGCACCGACAACGACCCCCCGCCGACGAGCTCGAGCTTCGATATCCAGGAGACCGTGGACTCGGTGTGGGACGGCGGCGGCTGCAAGTCGGTCGTGGTCACCCACCAGGGCGACGCCAAGGCGCTCTGGGAGGTCACCCTCCACACCGAGGGCACGCCCACCGACGTGTGGAACGCCGTGACCGAGGCGGGCAGCGCGGGCGTGAAGTTCTCCGGCGTGAGCTACAACGCGGAGCTCGATCCGGGGGAGTCCGCTTCCTTCGGCTTCTGCTGGCGGGAGTGAGCCGCGGCGGCGTATGGCCGCCAGCCCCGGTGCGGCCGCGCCCGCCCGGCCGCGCCGGCCCGGGCGCGCCCACCCGACCCAGCCAGCTCGGCCGCCCCGGTGCGTGGCGGGCGACACGCCGCGCGCCAGTTTGCCTTGAATTCTGCTATCCTGCGTACCCCTCGCCCGCCTCCAGGGCGGGGCGAAAGCCCAGGACGCCTCAATGACACATCCGCTTCACGACATCGTGCTTCCTGATAGCCGGCACGATTTCTTTCCCGTGGTGATCGAGATCCCGAAGGGGTCGAAGTGCAAGTATGAGCTCGACAAGAAGACCGGGCTCTTGATGCTCGACCGCGTGCTCTACTCGTCTGTGCACTATCCCGCCAGCTACGGCTTCATCCCCCAGACGCACGCGGGCGACGGCGACCCGCTCGACGTCCTCGTCCTCATGCAGGAGCCGGTCGTGCCGCTCACGATCGTGCGGGCGCGCGCCATCGGCGGCTTCTTCATGCGCGACGACAAGGGCGTCGACGACAAGATCATCGCGGTCGCCGTCGACGACCCCTCCGTGGCCCATTACCTGACCCACGAGGAGCTGCCCCCGCACGTGACCAAGGAGCTCATGCGGTTCTTCATCGACTACAAGACACTCGAGAACAAGCTCGCCGAGGTGGACATGATGTACGACAGGAAGCGCGCCCTGGAGGTCATCGAGGAGTCCGTCGCCAGCTATCGCTCGATCAGCGCCTGGTCCAAGGGCTGACGTGGGGCTGACGTGGCCGGGGTTGGGGGGCCCGGTCACAGAAGAGCACGGATGGATCGCTGCCGGGGTGGATCACGCTTCCTGGACTTTTTGGCGTCCACCCACGCGAAATCTCCGAAAAAATCCATAAATTGGCCCCAAACCCATGGGTAGCTCCTGAGAGACGGAGCGGCACACGGGTTGCTTAGTGTCTCGCCGTGGATCGCTTTTCGACACTCACGGGAAATGAGCGGCTCGCCGCGAGCCCCGAGGTCGAAGCGCGCCTGGCGATCCAGCGGCTCCGGTTCGGCTCCGAGCTCGAGGGCCGACCGAGCTCGCTCGCGGTGGCGGGCGGCATCGTGAATCGGCTCGACGCGGAGCGTCGAACCCGACTCTACCCCTGGAGAGCCAGCTCGGTCCGCCAGCGGAACCAGGCAAGAGCGCTGAGAGATCCGATAAAGATTCGATCCAGATTTGATAAAGATTTGATAGAGATTCGATAGAGAATGACGAGCTGCGTCAGGGTACGTGGGAAATCACGTGAGTTATCGAGGCGACACCGCTTGATCGGGGCTTGACAACATGAGAGACATCAGCTTTTCTCAAGCAATGATGAGCACGCTTAATAGCTTGGTTTCGGCGAGGGCGTGTCGCCGCTATTCAGCGGTCGCGCTCCTCCTCGCCGGCCCGCTCGGTTGCTTGGGCGATCTGGGCGATGTTGACGGCACGTCCGCGGAGGAGGAGGAGGAGGGCAACAAGCCCGATACCACCAACCCGCTGCCGACCGACGAGCCGCCGCCGCAGCCGCACGACATCCCCAAGGTGTCGGCCTGCATGGTCGAGGACCTCAGCACCCCCGGCCCGCGCATGGTGCGTCGCCTGACGGTGGACCAGTTCGAGGCCACCGTCCGCGATCTCTTCAGAGATCCGGGCGTCACCCTGCCGAGCATCTTCAACGATCCGCAGGTGCTCGGGTTCACGGCCGACGCGAACGCGCTGGTGATCCGCGACCTGACCGCCCAGCAGATCATGGACTGGGCCGAGGCGACCGCCGAGTGGGCGGTGACGACCAAGCTCGGCAGCATCACGTCGGTCACCTGCAGGGCGACGGACGCCGCCTGCCGGGGCGAGTTCATCCGCGACTTCGGCCGCCGCGCGTTCCGCGAGAAGCTCTCGGACGACCGCGTCGCGTCCTACGACGCCCTGTTCGCGCCGGAGAAGACGTTCGAGGACGGCGCCAAGGTGGTCGTGAGCGCCATGCTGCAGTCGCCGTACTTCCTGTACCGCCACGAGATCGGGACCGAGGCCGGCGGCGCGGGCGTCTACGAGCTCGCCCCGCACGAGATCGCGAACAACCTCTCGTACCTGCTGACCGGGACCATGCCGGACGAAGCGCTGCTGCAGGCCGCCGACGAGGCCGTCGCCCAGGGCACCACGCTGACCAGCGAGCAGATCTCCCAGCACGCGCTGCGCATCCTGGAGGACCCGGCGACCAAGCCGCTCGCCGAGGCGGAGATGATGCGGTTCATGCGCGGCTGGCTCCAGCTCAATCGCCTGGTCACCAGCGTGAAGGACAACACGGTCTTCACGCTCCCGGACGAGCTGCGCAAGGACATGATGTCCGAGACGCAGGCGCTCATCCTGGACACCGCGTTCACGCAGAACGGCACGTTCTCCAACCTCCTGCAGGCGGACTACACGTACGTCAACAGCGGCCTTGCGGCGCACTACGGCCTTGGCGGCGCCGGCGGCACCGAGCTGACCCGGGTGCAGATCACCCCCGGGCAGCGCGATCGGGGCATCCTGGCCCACGGCAGCTTCCTGACCGGGCACGGCGGCGCGAAGCTGTCCTCGCCCACCCAGCGCGGCAAGATGGTCCGCACCCGTCTCCTCTGCCAGCCGCTCGAGCCCCCGCCGCCCGGCGTCGATCCGAACGTCAAGCCCCTGGAGACCCCGGCGACCACGCGTGAGACGCTCGCGAATCACACCGCCGGTACCTGCAACGGCTGCCACAAGTACATGGACAACATCGGTGTCGGCTTCGAGCACTACGACACGTTCGGTCGGTGGCGGAACGACGAGAACGGGCTCCCCCTCGACGTGACCGGCACGATCATCGAGCCGCCCACCGGGTCGGATGTCAATTTCAGCGGCGCGACCGAGCTGGCCGACTACCTCGCGGCGAGCGAGGACGTCAAGGCGTGCATGGTCCGTTACTGGTCCTACTACGCGTTCGGCGGCACCTGGAAGGAAGACGGCTGCACGTACGAGAAGGTCCAGCAAGAGGCGGCGGTCGACGAGTACCGCCTGAAGAGCGTGTGGCTCGCGCTGACGCGCGCGCCGCACTTCACCCGCAGAGTCCAAGGTCCGTGACCCCACGGCTGCAAACAACGAAGAGATCGGTAGTCAGCGAAAGGATCGGTCATGCGCAGCCACAGCCGTAGGAACTTTATCAAGGGTGTCGGTGCCAGCCTGGGGGCCAGCCTCCTGTTCTCGCCCTTCTATGACTCCATCGCCAACGCGGCTCCCGGGAAGAAGCCGAAGCGGCTCCTGATCTTCTTCACCATGGGGACGGCTCCCGAGGTCTGGAAGCCGAAGAGCGTCTCCGGTGAGACCCCCACGTTCAGCGATGCCACCTCGCCGCTCGAGCAGGTGAAGGAGCACATCGTGATGGTGGATGGCCTCCCCAGCGCGAGCCCCGGCAACAACCACGGGTCCGCCGACGGCATCACGGGGATGGGTTACCACAGCGCCGGCCCCTACGGCCTGATCTCGGTCGACCAGTTCATCCTGGAGAAGCTGAAGCCGCCGACGCAAATCCCCTCGCTCCTGCTCGGCGCCGACACGAGCGGCGGCAAGACGGGGTTCTACAAGAACAACAACCTGGTGCCCATCGGCTCCCCGATGTCCGCCTACTCGACCGTGTTCTCGGGGGTGGGGCCGACGACCCCGGTCCCCAACGACACCTCCGCCGAGGATCGGCTGCGCCGGCGCAAGAGCATCCTCGACAACCTCAAGGGCGAGATCACGACGCTCAAGGGGAACCTGGGCGCGGAGCAGAAGTACAAGCTGGATCTGCACCTCGAGTCGCTCCGTCAGATCGAGCAGCGGCTCTCGACCGCGATGCCCGGCGGAGGACAGGGGGGCGGCGGCTGCGCCGTCCCGACAGCGCCCTCCGGCGACATGACCAACGCGATGAAGGCCAACCAGCTTCATCTGGACATCCTCGTCGGCGCCTTCGCGTGCGACATCACGCGGATCGGGGCGATCCAGTGGGGCTCGGATCAGGCGATGAACGTGAATCTGCCGGAGATCGGCCTGACCGACGAGGAGCACAACGGCCTGATCCACGGCAACGACCCCGGGCACGTGAAGCTGATCAAGCTCGAGAAGTGGCTGCACGAGCAGTTCGTCGGCGTCATCAAGAAGCTGAAGGAGCTGCCCGAGGCCGACGGCTCCGGCTCGCTCCTCGACAACACGCTCGTCGCCTGGTGCCGCGACATGGGTGACGCGCCGGCGCACACGCAGAACGAGATGAAGTTCGTCCTGGCGAGCGGCAACGGCGGCTATCTGAAGACGAGCCCCGGCGGCCGGTTCATCCAGAGCAAGGAGCGGCACGAGCGCGTGCTGCTCAGCCTGTGCGACGCGATGGGCGTCACGGATTACGCCGGCTTCGGCGATCCGACCCTGTCGGCCAAGTCGCCGCTCCCGGGCCTGGCGGCTACCTGAGAACAGGGGGCGCGAGGCCCCCGCCGCGACAGGCGCGCCCCCACGCGCCTGTCGCGGCGAGCTCCGGGTGAGTGAGAGGGTCGTTCATGCGCAGCCATCATCGTAGAGCTTTTCTTCAAGGCCTGGGTGCCAGCGTAGGGGCCGGCTTCCTGTTCACGCCGTTCCTCGACTCCATCGCCCAGGCGGCGCCCGGGAAGAAGCCGAAGCGCCTCCTCCTGTTCTGCACGATGGGCACGGCGACCCAGATCTGGAAGCCCGCGAGCGTCTCCGGCGAGACGCCCACGTTCAGCGAGGCCACGTCGCCGCTCGCGGCGGTGAAGCAGCACGTCGTGCTCGTGGACGGCCTCCCCAGCGGGAACCCCGGGAACAACCACGGCGCACCCGACGGCCTCACCGGCCTCGGCTTCAGCGGCGGCCCCGCAGGGCTGATCTCCGTCGATCAGTTCATCGCGGACAAGCTCGTCGCCGGCGGGACGACGACGCTCATCCCCTCGCTCCTGCTCGGGGCCGAGAGCACGGTGAACGGCGGGAGGTCGCCGTACTACCGCGCGGACAACCTGCCGACGATCGCTTCGCCCAAGTCCGCCTACTCGACCCTGTTCGGCTCGGCGATCCCGTCGAACACCTCCTCGGACGACGTGCTGCGCCGCCGCCGGAGCGTGCTCGACAACCTCAAGAGCGAGATCGCGACGCTCAAGGGGAACCTGGGCTCGGAGCAGAAGTACAAGCTGGATCTGCACCTCGAGTCGATCCGGCAGATCGAGACGAGGCTGTCGAACGCGTCCTCCGGCGAAGGCGGCGCCTGCAGCGTGCCCACGACGCCCGCCGGCGATCCGAGCAACCCGCTGGAGGCCAACCTCCTGCACATGGATCTCCTCGTCGGCGCGTTCGCGTGCGACATCACGCGGGTCGCCGCGATCCAGTGGGGCTCGGATCAGGCCATGAACGTCGAGCTCCCGGACATCGGGCTGCGAGGCGAGGAGCACGGCACCATGATCCACACCGGCGCCCCTGCGCACCTCGACCTGATCAAGCTGGAGAAGTGGCTGGCGCAGCGGTTCGTCGACCTCATCACGAAGCTGAAGGCGATCCCCGAGGCCGACGGCTCCGGGACGCTCTTCGACAACACGCTGATCGCCTGGTGCCGCGACATGGGCGACTCGCCGAACCACAACATGAACGAGATGAAGTTCGTCCTGGCGAGCGGCGAGGGCGGTTATCTGAAGACGAGCCCCGGCGGCCGCTACGTCACGAGCCACGAGCGGCACGAGCGCGTGCTGCTCAGCCTGTGCGACGCGATGGGCGTCACGAGCTTCAGCGGCTTCGGCGATCCGAACCTCCAGGCCAAGTCGCCGCTCCCGGGCCTGGCCGCGAGCTGAGACGGCCGGCGCGCGGCTTCCCCGGAGAGGCCTTCGCCGGTCACGTGACCGCGCCGGCGCTGCCATCGTCGATCCGTGTCCCTCGACCGGCGTACACTGGTCGTCATGACGACGAGCGCGCCGGCGGGGTACGAGGCGGAGCAACGGCGAGACGACCTGTCCGCGTACGCGCGGTACCTGGCCGCGATGGACGCGTCCATGCGCCAGAAGGTCGCGCTCACGGCCGCGCACCTCCTGTGTGAGGGCCGCGTCGCCGACATGGGGATGGGCTCAGGGCAGGGCAGCGCCGCGCTGGCCCAGCTCTATCCGCGCCTCGAGGTGATCGGCGTCGACATCGATCCCACGGTCATCGAGCTCGCGCGCCGCGCTCATCGACGCCCGAACCTCAGCTTCCAGCTGGGCGACATCGCCACGGCGGTCTTCCCGCCCGAGAGCCTCGACGGGATCTTCGACTCGTCGGTGCTGCACCACGTGACCTCGTATGGCGGCTACCGCCACGCGAACGCCGCCGACGCGCTGGCGGCGCAGGTGGAGCAGCTCGCGCCGGGCGGGGTGCTTGTGGTGCGGGACTTCGTCGACCCGGGGCCGGAGCCGGTGCTGCTCGACGTGCCCGCCGACGACGGCGACGACGGCCCCGACCCGCGCAGCGCCTCGACCGCGGCGCTGCTCGACCGGTTCGCCGGCGAGTTTCGCTCGCTGTCGCCGGAGCCGGGGTTCCCGCTGGCGCGCGTGGAGCCTGCGCCGTCTGGCGCGCTTCCCGCGCCGCGCCCCGGGTGGCGCCGGTATCGGCTCACCCACAAGCATGCTGTCGAGTTCCTGTTGCGGAAGGATTACCGCGCCGACTGGGAAGCCGAGGTCAAGGAGGAGTACACCTACTTCTCGCAAGCGCAGTTCGAGGCGCTCTTCGCCCGCCTCGGCCTGCGCGTGCTGTCGTCCACGCCGCTGCGCAACCCGTGGATCGTGCGCAACCGGTTCGCCGGCCGCTTCGAGCTCCGGGACGCCGCGGGCGCGCGGCTGCCTTATCCGCCCACGAACTACCTGATCGTCGGCGAGAAGGTGAAGGCCGGTCAGGGGGTCGCGTTCGGGCTCCGGCCGGCGGAGGGCCCTCCGCGGTTCCTGCGGATCGAGCATCACCAGGATCGCGCCACCGGATGCGTGTTCGACCTGGCGGCGCGACCCCACCCCACGCTCGACATCGTGCCGTTCTTCTTCGCCGGCGAGACGGCGTACGTGCTGGCGAGGACGAGCTACCCGCGGCCGATCGCGCACGCCTGCCGCGAGGAGACGCCTCCCCTCGACGGCAGCGGCCCGGCCGGCTACCTGGCCGAGCCGATCGCGGTGGTGCAGAGCGAGTTCCCGGTCGGGCACACGGTCGAGCGCGCGCTGGAGCGGGCGGCCGGCGTGCGGGCGGCGGCGATCCAGCGGATGATCCCGGGCACGACGTACTACCCGTCGCCGGGCGGCATCCTCGAGGAGGTGCGCTCGATGCTCGTGGAGGTCGAGCCCACGTTCGTGAACGCGCCTTCGGAGGACGTCTCCGGGTTCGGCACCTCGGGCCGCATCCGCGCCATCGAGGCGCGCCAGCTGCTGCGCGCCGCGCAGGTCGGAGGCCTGCCCGACGCGCGGCTCGAGCTGAACGTCTACGACCTGCTGGCGCGCTTCGGATTGCCGTTCGGGCCGTGGATCGGCGACGACATCGCGCTCCCCGAGGGGCGCGCCGAGCCGCCCGGCGGGGGCGCGGCAGGCGCTGCCGACGCGGGCGCCGGCGGGGACGGCGGCGCGGTGGCCGTCGTGCGGCCGACGTCGCTGCGCGCCCTGCTCGAGCGCCCGAGCCGCCGGCGGTTCTCGCGGGTGGACCCGAGCGCCAGCACCGGGTTCCTCGAGGTGCGGCGCGCGCGCTTCGAGGAGCTGGCCGAGGGCGGCGCCGTGGTGGCCGCGCGCGAGCTCGAGTACGTGGTGCCGCGTCCGCTCGGCGCGCTGACCGTCTCGACCACGCTGCTCGCGCGCGCGCCGTCGGGAGAGGTGGTGCTCGGCGTGGACGACCATGACCTGCCCGCCGCCCAGAGCTTCTCGGGCAACAGCGAGCTCCTTGTCGCGCCGGCGTGGCGGCTGCCGCGGAGCGCGCGCACCCTCGCGGACGCCGAGGCCTTCGTGCGGACAAGGCTCCGGGTCGAGTACGGCCTCGAGGTGGGGGAGGCCGTCGAGCTCGGAGGTGCCTACCGCCCCTCGCCAGGGCTGACGCCGGAGCTCGTGCAGCCGCTCGCCTTCGTGGTCACCGCGGTCGCCGCGGAGGCGCCGGCGGCCCCGGCCGCCGCAGCGCCCCCGGTCGCGCCGGCGCCCGTCCCGGATCGGCGGCTGTACTGGGTGCCGCTGACCGAGCTGGTCGCGGGGCGGGAGCACCTGCCCGACGGTCACCTCCGGGTCGTGGCCCTGCGCGCCGCCCACGCGCTCGGCGCCGCGATCTCGCCGCCGCGCCCGCGGTGACGCGGCGCCGGAGCAGGCCCCGCGCTGTCGTGTCGGTCCGATAGGCCACCTCGAACAACACGGCACAGATCGTCCAGCGGGCTCCTCCCCTGGTCGCTCCATCCGCCAGCGTCTCCACGAACATCGATGCTTCGCCGCCCGGCGCGCGCCGGGTCTCTCCCTCAGGATGCCTCCGGGGAACGGCCGGGAGCGATCTCGGATTGTCACGGGCGGACAAACGTCTGTCTGCCGCGCCGGTGCGCGAAACGGACCCTCTCCCGGCGCCACGGATGAGCACAGGACGCCCTCCGGGCGCAGAGGTGGATTGCGTTCGAGCTGCCTGATGCCCGGACACAGCAATCGCGTGCGATCGGCGGCGGTCCCGAGACATCAGCTGCATTCGTCGCGTCGCGCCCCTCTCGCGCGCATTCAGCGCGCCTTCGCGCGATGCGGCCGGGTGCTGACGCATCGAAAGGCTGGCACGCCGCGCGCTTACAGCGTCGCACATCGCCGGCGAAAGGCCGCCCCCGCGGCGCACAGCGGGACGGAAACCCCATGGACCTTATGAGCAATTCCCTGAAGATCGCGATGGCTGGCCTCTTGCCCACGAGCCGCTCCGTCCGCGGCGAGGTGCTCGGGCAGGACGCCCGCGCCGACGGCGGGCGGGCCGGCTCGTTCGTCGCGCTGCGCGCGCGCCTGCTCGCGAGCCCCAGCCTGGCCGGCGCGCTCAGCTTCATGCAGGGCACCACCCGCCCTTGGGAGCCCCACGAGCTCGCGGCGTGGCTCCACGAGCATGTTGTCGCTCCCGGCTGGATGAAAGCCCCGCGCGCGCTGCGCGAGCCGGGGGCGGAGACCGTGGAGCTCTGCGAGCTCGACGAGCGGCACCGCGAGGTCGCGGTGCTCACCGGGTGCGCGCGCCGGCGCGTGGCGCTCGCGCTGCTCGATTTCGTGGCGCCGAACCCCGATCGCGGGTTCCTCCGCGCGGCGCTGTACAGCGCGCGCGTGCGGTGGAGCGTCGTCGGCGACCGCTCGGGCTGGCTCCCGGCGCCGCGCGAGAGCGACCTCCTGAGCGACATCGTGCTCAGCCTGTTCGCCGCCGAGATCCTCTCGGACGCGGAGCTCTACCGGAGCCACATGACCGTGTGCGCGGGGTGCGGCCGTGTCGCGTTCGCGCAGGAGGCGCGGCCGCGCGGCGCGGGCTGCCCGCGCTGCGACGGCGAGGTCAGGTGGCAGTCGCGCTGACACCGAGGGATCCAGCGCCGCGCCGTCGACGCCGCGCCATCCCGGCGCCGAGCACGATGAGATCGCCGGCTCGTCCCGCGTGCGTAATCCAGGCGTCTCGAGCGGTATCTTCTCTTCCGAAGACAGCAATTCCGGCAAAGAGGGTGTCGGGGTGAATCGGCGGTGAACGAGTGCTGTGCTTGACGACTCGCTAGCGCCGCTCCAGGTTCGGCGCCGAGCCATGAGCCACGCCCGCCCCACGAGCGCCGAGATGGATGAGCTTGCCCACGCAGCGCAGCGCGATGGGTTCTGTTTGATCAAGGGTCTCCTCCCGAAGCGGCTGCTGCTCTCGTGGCGTGAGGCCTTCGCGCCGCTGCTCGACGCGCACGTCGCGCGCGAGGGGCACCTCAAGAACCGGGGGCCGGGTCGCTACTATGTGACGCTCCCGTTCAAAGCCCCCTTCGCGGAGCCGCGCATCTACGAAGACGAGACGATCCTGGGCGTCGTCGAGCGCCTGGTCGGGGCCGACATGACCCTGGTCCAGCTCGCGGCCGATACCCCGCTCCTCGGGTCCGACTACCAGGATGTCCACCGCGACACGCCACCGCTCTTCCCCGAGACCGGGGAGGAGACGCCTGCGTTCCAGCTCGCCGTCAACTTCCCCCTGGTCGACGTCACCGCCGAGAACGGCCCCATCGAGATCGCCCGCGGCACGCACATGCTCTCCAGGGCCGAGGGGATGCGGCGCCTCGAGCAGGGCGAGGTCGCGCTCGAGCCGGTCTCCATGGAGCTCGGCGACGTCATGGTCCGCGACGTTCGCGGCCTCCACCGCGGCACCCCGAACCGCTCGCGCGAGCCGCGGCCCATGGTGGTCATCGGCTACAGCCGCCGCTGGCTCTTCCGCCCGGAGGTCTCGATCCGGGTGCCCCGCGAGCGCCTCGCCCACCTGTCGGAGCGCGCGAAGCGCATGCTCCGCTTCAACCCCATCGTCGAGTCGCTCGACGGGCCCGAGGAGACCGAGGTCTACCAGGCCTTCGCGTACTGACGCGCGCCGTCGCTCGCGAAGGCCGCTCCTCGCCGACGTCTCGCCGCTCGGAGGCGCCGCCATGCGGCCTCATCTCGGTTCGTAAGATATTGTAATTATTGAAGATACTGGATCAGGCAAGCGTGACGTGCGCGACCGCCAGATCCCTCAGCCAGGTGCGCTGCCGCCGCACGAAGACGCGCGTGGAGCGCACGATGGCCGGCGCGAGCTCCGCGGCCGGCAGGCCCCCTTCCAGGTGCTCGCGCACCTGCCGGTAGCCCACCGAGCCCATCGCCCGCGCGCCGCCGTAGCCGCGCGAGAGGAGCGAGCGGACCTCGTCCACCCAGCCCTGCTCCAGCCACCCGGCGACGCGGGCCTCGATGCGGCGGTCGAGCTCGGCGCGATCCCTGTGCACCGCGACAAGGCGCGCGGCGTGCCGGCGCTCCCGGAAGCCGTGCTCGGCGTGCCACGCGCTCTGCGTCCGGCCCGAGCGCTCGTAGATCTCCAGCGCCCGGCTCACGCGCACGAGATCGTTCGGCGCGAGGCGCGCCGCGCTCGCCGGATCCACCTCGGCGAGGCGCGCGTGGAGCGCGGCGCGCCCCTCGGCCTCGGCGACGGCGCGGTGGCGCGCGCGCACCTCGGGGTCGGCGGGCGGCGCGGGCGACAGGCCGAAGACCAGCGCCTTCACCCAGAGGAACGTGCCGCCGCAGACGATGGGCACCCGGCCCCGGTCGCGGATGTCGCCGAGCGCCGCCTCCGCGAGCTCCGCGAAGCGCTGGGCGTCGATCGCCTCCCGCGGATCGGCCACGTCGATCAGGTGGTGCGGCGCGCGCGCCCGCTCGGCGGGCGTCGGCTTCCCGGAGCCGAGGTCGAACTCCCGGTAGATCTGCACGCTGTCGGCGCTCACCACCTCGCCGCCGAAGCGCTCCGCGAGCCGGATCGCGAGCTCGGTCTTGCCGCTCGCCGTCGGGCCGACCACGACGAGCAGCTCGCCCGGCGACGGCGGCGCGATCGTCTCCCACGACGGCGGCGCGGCGGCCGCGCTCGCCTCCGCGGCGAGCTCGTGCTCCGCCTCGATCACCGCCGCCCCACGCGGTGCTCCAGCTCCGGCCAGCCGACGCGCATCACGATGGGCCGGCCGTGCGGGCAGTGGCCGGCGAAGTCGACCTCGTCGAGCGCCGTGAGCAGCGCGCGCGCCTCGTCCGGCGCCACCGGGTCGCCCGCGCGCAGCGAGCCGTGGCAGGCCATCGTCGCCAGCGCGAGGTCCACCGCGCCGGAGAAGGCGCGCTCGCCCGAGTGGCTCAGCTCGTCCACGAGATCGCGCACGAGGCGCTCGGGCGCCGCGCGGCGGAGCAGCGTCGGCACCGCGTGCACCGCGAGCTGCGCCGCGCCCGCCGGGCGGACGTCGAGCCCAAGCCGCACGATCGCCTCCTGCGCCTCCTCGATCAGCGACACCTCCGAGGGGGCCGCCGGGACGATCACCGGGAAGAGCAGCTTCTGCGTCGCGACGTCGCGCCCGTCGTACGCCGCCCGCAGCCGGTGGAACGTCACGCGCTCCGCCGCCGCGTGCTGATCGAGGAAGTAGATCCCGTCCGGGCCCTCGCACACGAAGAAGGTGTTGCGCACCTGGGCGAGGAAGCGCAGCGACCCCCAGGCGAGCACGCGCTCGGCCGCGGCGAGCACCGGCCCGCCGCGCGCCGGGAGATCCGGGTAGGGGACGGGCGGCGACCCCGGCGCGGGCGCCGGCTGCTCGCCCGGTCCGCCGCGCGCCGTTAGATCGAGCGCCGCGACGTCGGCCCACACC
>JAICEP010000012.1 GCA_025924095.1 Sorangium sp. | reverse complement strand
TGACGGCCGCCCGCGCCAGACGGCGCGCGCTCCGCCGGGGCGCCGGCTACGGCCAGCTGCCGCGGGGGCCCGCGCGGCCGACGAGGTGCGCCACCGCCGTCACCAGGCTGCTCGGCTCGATGGGCTTGGCCAGGTGCATCTGGAAGCCGGAGGCGATCGCCTGACGGCGGTCCTCCATGCGCGTGTACGCGGTGAGTGCGAGCGCCGGTATGCCGCTCGCGGGGACCTCGGCCCCCTGCGCGCGCAGCCGCCGCATCATCGCGTAACCGTCCTCGCCCGGCATGCCGATGTCGCTCACGAGCACGTCGAACTCGTCCGCGCGGAGCGCCTCGAGCGCCTCGCCGGCCGAGGCCGCCTCGCTCACCGAGGCCCCGGCGCGCACGAAGATGATGCCGAGCAGCTCGCGCGCGTCGGTCTCGTCGTCGACCACGAGCACCCGGATACCCTCGAGCATGCGGCGCGCGGCGCCCCCCGGCGAGTCGCTGCCCCGGCGCTGCGGCGACGGCAGCGCCGAGTGCGCCTCGGCGCGGATCGGCAGCTGCACCCGGAAGCGCGCGCCCTTGCCCTCTCCGTCGCTCGCCGCGCTCACGCTGCCGCCCTGGGCCTCCGCCAGGTGCCGCACGATGGCCAGGCCGAGCCCCAGGCCGCCGTGGGCCCGGGTCACCCCCCCGTCCGCCTGCCGGAACCGCTCGAACAGGAACGGCAGGAAGCTCTTCGGGATCCCCTCGCCGTTGTCCTCCACCTCGACCTCGAGCATCGCGTCGACGCGCCGGGCCGAGGCCCGCACCTGCCCCCCCGAGGGCGTGAACTTCACCGCGTTCGTGAGCAGGTTCCACACGATCTGCTGGAGCCGATCGGCGTCGCCGATGAAGATACCCACGTCCTCGACGACCCAGGCGTTGACCGTGACGCCCTTCGCCAGCGCCGCCGGTCGCACGAGATCGAGCGCCGTGGCGAGCACCTGCCGCACGTCGACCGGGTCGGTGCGGAGCTGCAGCTTCCCCGCGATGATCGTCGAGGCGTCGAGGACGTCCTCGATGAGCTGCGACTGCGCCTTCGCGTTGCGCTCGATCGTGGCGAGCCCCCGCTCGAGCGACTCGGTGTCCACCTCGCCCGTCCGGAGGATCCGCGCCCAGCCCAGGATCGACTGGAGCGGCGTCCTGAGCTCGTGCGACACGGTCGCGAGGAACTCGTCCTTGAGCTTGTTCAGCTGCTCGGCGTGCTGGCGCGCCTTCTGCTCCTGCTCGAGGAGCTGGGCGCGCTCGGCCTCCGAGCGCTTCTGCTCGGTGATGTCGTGGAACGAGACGCCCACCCCGTCGCCCAGCGCGACGGCGATGGCGCGGAACGTCTGCGGCGCCCCCTCGTGCGCGCAGGAGAGCTCGATCCGGGCAGCCTCCCCGTTCTCCACCACGTGCGCGTACGTGTCAAAGGCGCTCGCGAGCGAGCTGCCCGGCATCTCCACCAGCATTCGCTTGCCCTCGAGATCCTTGCCGCGGCCGCCGACGATCGGCCCCGTGGCCGGGTTCACGTAGACCCACTCGAAATCGGAGATCGCCCCGGACGCGTCGCGCACGCTGCGCAGGATCATGAACCCGTCGGGCGACGCCTCCTTCACCGTGCGGAACCTCGCCTCGCTCGCCCGCAGCGCCTGCTCGATCGACTTCCGCTCCGTGATGTCGGTCGCCGTGCAGGTGATGCCGACGATCTCGCCCGCGTCGTCGGTCAGCGGCTCGATCGAGATGTCGAGGTGCTGCGTGCGCCCGCCGGTGTGCAGGGCGATCTCGCGCCGCTGGCCGACCCCGCTGGACAGCACCTCGCGCTTCGCCCGGTCGAGCGCCCTCGCGGCGTCCGGGTCCTCCAGCACCTCCGCGTCGGTCTTCCCGAGCACCTCGCGCTCCGACTTGCCGAACGAGTTGTGCATCCACGTGTAGCGGAGGTCCCGGTCCTGGTTGAACACCATGACCGGCGACCCCCGGAGCGCCTTGCGGAAGCGCTCCTCGTTCACGCGGAGCGCCTGCTCCGCGCGCAGGCGCTGGGTCACGCTCTGCTGGAGCTCGAGCGCAAGGCGCTCCGCCTTGCGGCGCGCGCCGATCTGCTCGGTCACCTCGAACGCCGTCGCCACGACGCCCTCCACGGCGCCGCTCACGTCGTGGACCGGATTGCACAGGACGTTGTACAGCCGCTCCACCACCTCGCCGGTCCAGTGCATGAGCCGCAGCGGGATCTCGCTCCCCACGCTCGGCGAGCCGCTCGCCATGACGGCCTCGAGCTGCGCGTGCAGCGCCTGCCCGCGGAGCTCCGGGACCGCCTCGACGAGCGGCTTGCCGAGCAGATCGTCGCGGCCGACCATCTGGCAGAAGAGCGGGTTCGCGAGCTCGAAGACGAGATCGGCGCCCCTGAGGAGACAGATCGGCGCGGGCGCCTGGGCGAGCAGCGAGCCGCTCCTGCCCCGCTCCAGCTCGGTGCGCTTGCGCTCGGTCTCGAGCGCCGCCAGCTGGAGCCGGGTGTGCTCGCTGACCGCCTGGGCGATCCCCGCATCCACGCGCTCGGAGAGCGCCTCGACCTCGCTCAGGCTCGGCGTGATCCCCGCCTCCTGGAGCTCGCGGAGGATGGATCGCCGGAGAACGCCATACTCGCGGACCATCACGTCCAGGTTGAACCCGTTCTCCCAGCGCATCTCCCCGTGCTCGCGCGCGGCCTCGTCGCTGCCGCTCGTGGACGCCCCCTTCTCCAGGCTGGCGGCCACCTCGTCGAGGAAGCTCGGTAGCGAGTTGATGATCAGGGGCTTGGGCATGTCGCGCACCGCCGAGCTTCGCCTGCGCAGCTCGCCGACGAACCGCTCGATGATGGCCTCGCGGCGGGTCCGTATGAGCGTGGAGATCGGGATCGTCATGATCGGGTCGTTCGCGGCGTGGGGCCCATCCCGGCAGGCATCGCCGTCAGGGGCCCGGGCAGCCAGCGGGGGGCGGCCCCGGGTGACCCGGGACGCGGGGGGCGTCAGCGAGCACGACATATTCGGCGAGCTGGCCGAGCGCCACAAGGCGCCCCGCCAGCGCACCCCGCGCGGCGACGGGCGGGCGACCGCTGCCTTCACGGGACAGCCGCCCGCGGTCCTCCGTCGAGATCGGCCTCGACATGGGTGCTGAGCCGAGCTCGATTTTCCACGCGCGCGCACAAGCCGAGGCGTGAGCAAGCGCTGTGCCGAGCTCGGACGGCCGGTGCTCGCGGCGATGTGCGGCGCGCGCCGTCACGAACGAGGCAATTTGCCGCAGCGCCTCCGTCCGCTCCGGCCGTGCGACGGCGCCTGAAGCGGGCTGTGGGGCGTCGGGAGGATCAGCCGTCTTGATCGACGCGTGGGTCAACATGAGACGTCGCGGCACGACGGCTGCAACACCGCTGGTTCGAGACCCTGGAACACCCATTCACCCGATCTGGAGGTTATCATGCTCAGTTGGAGTGTTGCGTTCTTTATCGTCGCGATCATCGCCGCCATCTTCGGTTTCGGCGGCATCGCCGCGAGCGCCGCGTCGGTGGCGAAGCTGCTCTTCGTGATCTTTCTCGTCCTGGCGGTCGTCTCCCTCGCGCTCGGCCGCCGCGCCCCGACCTGACGCCCCTGTGTCATCCATGTCGGCTTGCACGTGCTCGGAGGCCACGATCGGGGCGATATGTCTCGCCGGGGGCGGGCGGCCTCCGCGGTTCTGCATGGCACGCCGGTCGCAACAGGCCCTGGAGAGACCCATCCAGGGCGCCGGGAGATCGATCCCGGGCAGCTTCGATGGGGCTTTTCGTGTCGTGCCGGGCTCTTGCCCGGGCGCAAGGTCGGGCCAGAGCGGCAGACCGGAGGAGATCATCATGCTGACCGTCCGTACATTCCTTCCTATCGCCATCGTCATGAGCGTCTTCGCGGGCTGCGAGTCCCCAGCAGACGCGCGAGCCAAGGCCGAGCGCGCGCAGCGCGAGGCGGAGCAGAAGGCGGCGGAGGTCGCGACCGACCTCGACAAGAAGGTCGCCGAGATCGACCAGCGGGCCGAGCGGGAGACCGACAAGGCGCTCCGGGAGGCCGCGGAGAAGCTCAACAACGCTGCCCTGGAGGCCCAGGAAAAGACCGTGGAGGCCCAGGCGGAGCTCCTGAAGGCGCGCGAGGACGTGCGTGCGTCCACGACGCGCAAGATCGAGGGCCTCGAGAAGGACGTCGCCGAGCTCCGCGCCAGGGCCGAGAAGAAGCTGTCCAAGGACGAGGTCGACAGCATGGTGAGGGAGCTCCAGGACAAGTCCGAAGCCGTCCGCAGGAGCCTGCGCGACCTCGACGCCGCCACGAGCACGAACCTCGATCAGGTGAAGAAGGGCGTCGACCAGCGCGTGCAGGAGCTCGATCGCGCGATCCAGGAGGCGAAGCGGCGCGTCTGATCGTGCCCTGCAGCCCCTGACCCCAGCAAGTCAACACGAGGAGGACACGATGGATAACCAGAAGGCATCTCAGCAGAACCAGCCGGCGGACCTCGAAGGCGAGGGCAACCCCACGGCCGATCGGCGTTACCGGGAAGGCGTGGAGAGGTCGGTGAAGGGCGGCAAGATCGAGGAGCACGCGGAGGAGGCCGCCCAGGCGCTGGACGGTCCCGAAGGCGACGAGCTGCGCAAAGCCCAGGAGGCCGCCCGGCGCGGTCGATCCAGCTGATCCCGGCGAGCCTGCGATGATCCGCGAGCTCCGCTGCAATTCCTGTGGCCGCCGGTACATCTTCGTGTCGACGGCGGCCACTCCCTGCCGGGCCTGCGGCTCGGCCCTCGACGAGATGGAGCTCGAGCGCGGCGTCTACGAGCTCGCCTCGAACGACGCGCGGAGCGCCGCCTCGCCTGTCCCGTCGAGCCCGGCGGACACCATGGTCCCCGAGGATCTCGGCTACGGCGAGTCCCACGGGTACGGGCCCGCGCACGGCGGCCCCACCGGCCCCGGCGACGCGCCGGCGACCACCCCGTGAGCCCACCCGCCCCCCCTGCAAACCACCACGATGATCCCGGGCTGCCCGGCCGGGGGGCGCGAGCCGGGCAGCCGAGAATTCAACGCAAAGGCGCAAAGGCGCAAAGACGCAAAAAAGAAAGATAGAAAGACCTCGGGGTTTCCCCCCTTCAATCTCTGTCTCTTTGCGCCTTTGCGCCTTTGCGCCTTTGCGTTGAATTCTCCTCACTACAGGACATCGCCCGTGGACGCGCGCCGCGCGCGCAGGACGCCCGCGGCGCGCCGCCGGGCGCGGGACCTGCCCGCGGAGCGTTGGAGTGAAGGGTGGGAGAAGAGGCTCCGAGAAGGGGCGCCGCCGTCAGGCCGCGGTCGCGGTGCGCTGGGCGGCGTGGCTCGGGCCGTGGGCGCGGCGGGAGTGGGCGATGAGCGCGTCAAACAGCTCCAGCATCTGCTCGCCGAGCCGCTCGTTCGTCTCCTCGCAGAGCTCCGCCTCGATCCACGGCAAGAGCTCCCGCTCCTCCTCGTCGATGTGGCGCATGACGAGCTCCCTCAGGGTGGTGAGCTTGGCCTTGAAGCTCGGGTCCTCCGGCGCCGTGCTGACGACGCGCCGGATCTCGAACCGCGCGACCGTGTGCTCCTCGCAGGCCCCGCCGACGAGCTCCGGCTCGATCGCGAGCAGCTCCGGGAAGAGCACCACCTGCTCGGCGAGCATGTGCGCGAGCAGGTGCTTCGTGAGCTCGTCGGTCACCCGCCCGACATCGCCGATGCCCGAGATCGCCAGATCGAATAGCCTCTCGGCTTCGCGGTGCTGCCCCTTCAAGAGCTGTGTCGCTTTCATGCATTCTCCTCCCGGACACCGAACGTGGTAGTGTGGTTTATCGAGGCGAAACAGGGACCTTGTTGCTCTCGCGCTGCGACCGACTCAGGCAGCGGCGCGGGCCGCCAGGTGCGCGAGCCCGCGCAGCGGCTCGCCCCGGGGGCCCTCGAGCGAGAAGGTGACGGCGCCGCCGCTGCCGAGCAGCTCGCGCATCGTCAGCGACAGGCCCGCCAGCTCGTGAACCGCAGGGGCCTGCGGGTCCGAGCCGGGGCAGAGGACAACGCGCCTGACGCCGGGGAGCGCGCCGAGAACGGCGCGCATGAGCGAGGACCGGACCGTGAGCTTGTTCGCGGTCGACCCCGCGACGAACACAGCCGTGCTCACCGCGCCGAGGAGCCGGAGCTTCTCCTGCAAGCGCGATTGAAACGTCAAAGGGGGCTCGTTGGGCAGCTGGACCACCGTCTCGACGTCGCGCGTCTGGGTGCTCAGCCAGGCGGCGCATTCGGTCCAGGGTGCACCGGACTCAGCAACCAGCAGGCAGGTCTCCTCTCGACGCTCGACCCGTCCCCCCCTCTTGCTCTTCATGAAAACCCTTCAAGCAACCCTCGTGCCGATTGGGCATATTCCGGATGCGCGCATGTCTGGGGCGCCAGATGTGACCTGTCGATGTGGAATTTCGCCTCTCACCGGCAACTCGGACGGACTTGACGGATCCAGGGCAGTCGAGGTGCTCAGGCCAACGCCGGCTCGCGGCGCCGGCGCATGACCGGTGGCAAAACAAGGGCTTATCGCCCCTCTCGCCCGGCGCGCGGGTGTCCGTCGCAGCGAAGACCGTGAATTCCATTCTCTCCCCAAACGCCCTTTTCCCGCTTCGCCCGACAGCGATGCTGCGCCGCCCTGCGCGCCGTACGCCCGAGCCCGCTGCCGACCACGGGCCTCACGCGGCCTCGGCCTCGCGCGCGCGGCCGCCGCCTGCCCTGCATCTGCGCGGGACCCGAGGATTTTGTCGTGGCCGCGCCCGCCCTCGAGCGACGCTCCCCACCGCGCCGCCTCCCTGCGCGCACCGGAGAGGCGCGCGATGTGCATCGCCGGGCGACGTGCTGTCAGCCTGTGGAAATCCAGAGAGCGGGTAACCCTGCCGGAAACGGCGGCCGAGAGCGCGGTCGCCCCGGGAGCGCGCGGCGGGGGAGGGAGCGGCGGAGGAGGGAGCGCATCGGCGCCGCGTCCACGGGGCGCGCAGGCAGGGTTGAGGCAGGAAATCTCACCTGTGGCGAAACGTCACGCTCGATAACACCGGGGATAAGCGGCCTGGGCTTGATGGCGCGGTGTCTCCGTGGCACGTTCCCTGCAACTGCAGGCAGCGGTCGACCTAGTGAAGCTGCCGGGGAAGGACACGCGATGAGCGGCAGGATACTCGTCGTCGATGACGACGAAGCGACGTGCGATCTGGTCGAAGCCCTCCTCAAGAGGCAGGAATTCTCGGTGGCGGCGCGCACCTCCGCGAAGAGCGCGCTGGAGCTCGTGAGCGATGACGACTTCGACGTCGTGTTGACCGACGTCGGCATGAGCGAGATGAGCGGCATCGAGCTGTGCGAGCGCATCCTCGGCGCCCGGCCCGACATGCTCGTCATCGTCATGACGGCGCTCGGGAGCATGGAGACGGCGATCTCCTCGATGCGCGCGGGGGCGTTCGATTTCGTCACGAAGCCGCTCGACGCGAACCTCCTCGGCCTGACGGTCTCGCGCGCCGTCCAGCACCGGCGCCTCCGGTCCGAGGTGAAGCGCCTGCGTGAGGCGGCCCACGACGTCCAGCAGACCAAGGGCCTCGTCGGGCGCAGCCCCGCGATGAAGCGCGTCTACGACCTCATCGGGCGCGTCGCGCGGAGCGACGCCTCGGTCCTCGTGCACGGCGAGACGGGCACCGGCAAGGAGCTCATCGCGCGGGCGATCCACGAGGCCAGCGGCCGCGCCGGCCCCTTCGTGGCCGTCAACTGCGCCGCGGTGCCCCAGGCGCTCCTCGAGAGCGAGCTCTTCGGCCACGCGCGCGGCGCCTTCACCGACGCGAAGACCCAGCGCACCGGCCTGTTCCTGGAGGCGAGCGGCGGCACCATCTTCCTCGATGAGATCGGCGAGATGCCGATCGAGGTCCAGCCGAAGCTGCTCCGCGCGCTCCAGGAGCGGAAGGTGCGTCCGGTCGGCTCGAACGCCGAGATCCCCTTCGACGCGCGCATCGTGACGGCGACGAACCGCGACCTCGAGACCGAGGTGTACGAGAAGCGGTTCCGCGAGGACCTCTTCTACCGCGTCAACGTCGTGAAGATCGACCTGCCGCCCCTGCGCGAGCGCGGGACGGACGTGCTCCACCTCGCGATGCATTTCCTCGAGAAGTTCTCCTCCAGGAGCGGCAAGGGCGTGCTCTCCCTCTCGACGGCGGCCGCGGAGAAGCTCACCGCCTACAACTGGCCGGGCAACGTGCGCGAGCTCGAGAACAGCATCGAGCGCGCGGTGGCCCTCGCGCGCTTCGAGCAGATCACGGTCGAGGACCTGCCGGACAAGGTCCAGGCCTACCGGCCCGACCGCTTCGTCGTCGCCGTCGACGAGCCGGCGGAGATCATGACGATGGACGAGCTCGAGAAGCGCTACATCAAGCGCGTGCTCGCGCTCGTCGGCGGCAACAAGTCGCGCGCCGCCCAGATGCTCGGGTTCGACCGGCGCACGCTGTACCGCAAGCTGGAGCGCTACGGGGAGCAGGATGGTCTGGGCGGGGACGAAGGCCCAGACAAGGACAAGGCTGCCTCTTCGCCGGGGTCGGCGAGCTCTTCGCTGAGCTGAGTTGAGGCGCGAGGTAAGGCGGAAGGAATGACGGAAAAGGCGCTCTCCGAGTCGGTCGACAAGCTGTTCGCGCGCACGGGGCACGACCTCCGAGGGCCGTCAGGCGTCGTGGCCGGCGCCCTCGACGAGCTGGAGCGCGCCCTCGGCGGCGAGACCACGGCCCGGAACGCGGCGTTCTTCACCATGGCGCGCCGGGGGGTGCGCCGCCTGCTGCGCCTCGCCGACCGCTACACCGCCGCGTCGGAGCTGTCGCGGCAGCCGGACGCCCCGGTGCACTCGCTCGACCTCGAGGCGCTCGTCCGCCAGGCCGTCTCGGAGGCGTCGTTCGTCTATGGCAGGCGCCAGGTCACGGTGGCGCTCGACCTCGCGCCCCTGCGCGGCTCCGCGCACCCGGCCTCGATGACCGCGGCGCTCGCGGACGCGCTCATGCTCGCCCTGCGCGCCGCCCGCGCGCGGGTCGCCGTCGAGCTCTCGGCCCACGGCGACAAGGCGCGGGTGGTGCTCACGAGCGACGCGGACACGCCCTCGGTCGAGCAGCTCTTCCAGACCGCGCTCTCGCCGGACGCGGACCCGCTCGACGAGGGCGCGCTGCCCGTCCGCGTGATCGACGGCGTGCTCAGGGCGCACGGCGGCACGGCGCGGGTCGAGCGCGCGGGCGCGGAGACGCGCATCACCCTGGAATGGCCGCTGAACGAGGCGGGCGCCCGATGAGCGAGGAGCTGCCGCAGGTCCTCGTGCTGGACGACGACGACGACACGGCGTCGCTGCTCGGCATGGCGCTCCGCCGCCGGGGCTTCCGCGTGGTCGTGGCGCGCTCGTGCGAGGAGGGGCGCGCGATGCTCGCCGAGCACCCCGTCGACGCCCTGGTGACGGACGTGTCGCTGCCGGACGGCAGCGGCCTCGATCTGCTCGCGTCGCTCGCGGGCAAGCCGCGCGCGCGGGTCGTGGTGAGCGGCTTCGGCGGCGACGACGACCGCGAGAAGAGCCGGGCGGCCGGGGCGCACGTGCACCTGGTCAAGCCGGTCGACGTGACCCAGCTCGTGTCGACGCTCAACGAGCTGCTCGGCCGGCCGGGCTGAGCGCGCGCTCCGCCGTCGCTCACTTGTCGACGGACGCGTAGAACGAGACGCCCCGCCGGTTCTCGTCGAGGCGCAGCGGGTGCTGCAGCGCCGGCAGCGCCCGCTGGGCGCAGTCGAGGCGCTCGCAGGTCCGGCACGTGACGCCGACAGGGACGGCCGCGCCGATGTTGTCGAGGTCGATCCCGTCGGCGTAGACGAGCTCGCGGGCGTAGCGCACGTCGCAGCCCATGCCGATCGACTGCACCGTGTGGGGGACGTGGTAGCCGCCGCGGTCGCTGCGCACGGTGCGCGCGATGCAGAAGTAGACCGCGCCGTCGGGCATCTGGGAGAGCTGGATCCGGATCATGCCGGGGGTCATCAGGGCGGCGTGCACGTTCCAGCGGGGGCACGCGCCGCTGAACCGCGCGAAGCGGATGCCGGAGCCGCTGAAGCGCTTCGAGATGTTGCCCGCGATGTCGATGCGGACCATGTGCATCGGCACCCCCTCGGCGCCGGGGCGGCGGAGCGTCGTCAGCCGGTGGCACACCTGCTCGAAGCTCGTGCCGAAGCGGTGCGCGAGGAGCTCGATGTCGTACCGCTCGGCGCGCGCCGCCTCCAGGAACGGCTGGTACGGCATGAGGATCGCGGCGGCGAAGTAGTTGGCCAGCGCGACGCGCGCGAGCGCGCGGGACTCGGGGGTCGTGAGGTTCTCGTCGCGCAGGATGCGGTCGATCGCCGCCGACTGCGTGAGCAGCCCGAGCTGGTGCGCGAGCTGGAACCGGCGGCTCCGGGGTGGCAGCACCTCGGAGATGCTGAGCACGCGCCTGTCGGGATCGTAGCGCCGCATCGCCTGGCGCTCGTCGGCGACCCGCACGATGCGCACCTCGATGCCGCGCGTCGCGTGGAGGTACCGGACGAGGCCGCGGTAGACGTCGTCCGCGTCGAGCTCCGCCTCGCGCCAGAGCGCCTCGGCGCCCTCCTCGACCTCCGGGAAGTAGTTCATCCGGCGCTGGATCAGGTCGCTCACCTCCTCGGACGGCAGGCGCGAGTTGTCGACCGCGACGAACCCGTCCCCCGCCAGCCGCTCCCCCAGCGTGTCCAGCGACTCCCGGGTCGTCGCGTACGTGCGGTAGAGCGTGAGCACCGCGCGCGCGACGTTCGGTGACGTCGCGACGAGCTCGCGCAGATCGGCGTTCGTCAGCCCGTGGCTCTCGAAGATGGGATCGCCGAACACCTCGTGGAGATCGGCTGTCAGCCGGACGTCCCCTTCCGATGCGAAGTTCTGGAGATCGAGCTGGAATATCTGGGCTAACCGGATGAGAAGTGGCGCGGTCAACGGACGCCGGTTGTTCTCTATCAAGTTCAGGTAACTCGCCGAGACACCGAGGCGCTCCGCCAGATCGACCTGCGTCATGTGCTCGCGACGCCGGAGCGCACGGACTTTGGCTCCAAGAAGAGGTGCATCGGCCATGAGAACCCTCCCGAACGTAGCTGTACTGACTGAACCGACGTGTAGGCGCGGCGCGCTGCCGTCAGAAATTTACAATAGTTTACACGTTGACAGGCTGTAAAGGCCTTTCGTCGACATCGTTATCCGCCTGCATTTCAAAGCGAAGTTGACGTTGAAACCCATTCGACAAACATAGGTTCGTTGTAACGACGCGCAGCGTTGCAGGAGATGTGGATGAGCCAGAATCATGCGACCTCGAACCTGAGCTTGCTCGCCCCCCGTGTTGCGGGCGACGCGTCTGTCCTCACGCCAGAGGCGCTTCGCTTCCTCGCGGGCCTTGGACGTAAGTTCGCTGACCGGGTACCGGCCCTGCTCGAGCGGCGGCGCGGGGTGCAGGCGCGGCTCGACGCGGGCGAGCGGTTCGATTTCCTCCGCGAGACGCGCGATGTGCGCGAGGCGGACTGGACGGTGGCGCCGCTGCCCGAGGACCTGCTCGACCGGCGCGTGGAGATCACCGGCCCCGTCGATCCCAAGATGATCATCAATGCCTTGAACTCCGGCGCGAGCGTGTTCATGGCGGACTTCGAGGACGCCACCTCGCCGACGTGGAAGAACCTCATCGAGGGGCAGGCGGCGCTGCGGCTCGCGGCGCGGCGCGAGCTCCGCCACGAGGACCCGGCCACGGGCAAGCGCTACGCCCTCGGCGACAGGCCCGCGACCCTGTTCGTGCGCCCGCGCGGCTGGCACCTCTGGGAGAAGCACGTCGAGCTCGACGGAAAGCCGCTGCCGGGCGGGCTCTTCGATTTCGGGCTCTTCTTCTTCCACAACGCCCGTGAGCTCGTTCGCCGCGGTACCGGGCCTTACTTCTATCTGCCGAAGATGGAGAGTCACCTGGAGGCGCGGCTCTGGAACGAGGTGTTCCTGTTCGCGCAGGATGCGCTCGGTCTGCCCACCGGCACGATCAAGGCGACCGTCCTCATCGAGACGCTCCCCGCGGCGTTCGAGATGGACGAGATCCTCTATGAGCTCCGCCAGCACTCGGCCGGGCTCAACTGTGGTCGCTGGGACTACATCTTCAGCTTCATCAAGAAGCTCCGGAACGACCCGGCGTGCGTGATGCCGGACCGCTCGCAGGTGACGATGGAGCAGCACTTCCTGCGCTCGTACACCCAGCTGCTCGTGAAGACCTGCCACCGCCGCGGCGTGCACGCGATGGGCGGCATGGCGGCGCAGATCCCGATCAAGAACGACCCCGAGGCGAACCGCGCTGCGCTCGAGAAGGTGCGCGCCGACAAGCTGCGCGAGGTGAAGGACGGGCACGACGGCACCTGGGTGGCGCACCCGGCGCTCGTGCCGCTCGCGCGCGAGGTGTTCGACGCGCACATGCCCGCCGCGAACCAGATCGAGCGGAAGCGCGAGGACGTCCGCGTGACGGCGGCCGACCTCCTGCGCGTCCCGTCCGGCGCGCGCACCGAGGCCGGCCTGCGCCACAACATCCGCGTCGGCGTCCAGTACCTCGAGGCGTGGATCAGCGGCCTCGGCTGCGTCCCGCTCTACAACCTGATGGAGGACGCGGCCACCGCCGAGATCTCGCGCACCCAGGTCTGGCAGTGGATCCGCCACAGGGCGACGCTGGACGAGGGCGAGCCGCTCACCGAGGAGCGCTTCCGCGCGGTCGTCGACGGCGAGATGGCCGCCCTGCGCGGCGCGCTCGGCGAGGCGCGCTTCGACGGCGGCCGCTTCGCCGACGCGCGCCGGCTCTTCGAGCGGCTGTCGGTCGGAGAGACCTTCGAGGAGTTCCTCACGCTGCCTGCTTACGAGCTCCTGATCTCGCGCGCCGGAGCGCAGAGCTCGTGACGCGCAGCCAGCCTGTCGTGATGTCGACACAGCGGCAGCTGCCGCCCGCAACCCCAACGCACTAGGAGCCCAGTCATGTCCGCTGCCTTCCCGCTCAACACGCCGATCTCCGCCGACTCTCTGCACGCGACGCCGAGCGACGTCGCCCCCGGCCGATGGAGCGGCATCGTGCGCCCGTACTCCGAGGCCGACGTCGCGCGCCTCCGCGGCACCGTCCGTATCGAGCACACGCTCGCCACCCTCGGGGCCAAGCGGCTCTGGAACCTGATGCAGAGCGAGCCCTACGTGGCGGCGCTCGGCGCCCTCACCGGCAACCAGGCGATGCAGCAGGTCCGGGCCGGGCTCAAGGCCATCTACCTGAGCGGGTGGCAGGTGGCGGCGGACAACAACGAGGCCGGGACCATGTACCCCGACCAGAGCCTGTATCCGGCCAACAGCGTCCCGACGCTCGTGCGCCGCATCAACCAGGCGCTCCTCCGCGCGGACCAGATCGAGAACGCCGAGGGCAAGGCGGGGCGCTACTGGCTCGCCCCCATCATGGCCGACGCCGAGGCCGGCTTCGGAGGGCCGCTGAACGCCTTCGAGCTCATGAAGTCCATGATCGAGGCGGGCGCCGCGGGCGTGCACTTCGAGGACCAGCTCGCCTCCGAGAAGAAGTGCGGGCACATGGGCGGCAAGGTCCTCGTCCCGACCAGCCAGTTCATCCGCACCCTCGTCGCGGCCCGCCTCGCCAGCGACGTCATGGGCGTGCCGACCGTCCTCGTGGCCCGCACCGACGCCGACAGCGCCAAGCTCATCACCTCGGACGTCGACCCGCGCGACAAGCCGTTCATCAGCGGCGAGCGCACGCCGGAGGGCTTCTACGTGCTGAAGGGCGGCCTCGAGGCGGCCATCGCGCGCGGGCTCGCGTACGCGCCCTACGCCGACCTCGTCTGGTGCGAGACCTCGACGCCGGACCTCGACCAGGCGCGGCGCTTCGCGGAGGGGGTCCACAAGCAGTTCCCGGGCAAGCCGCTCGCCTACAACTGTTCTCCCTCGTTCAACTGGAAGAAGCACCTCGACGACGCGACCATCGCGCGCTTCCAGCGCGAGCTCGGCGCGATGGGGTACAAGTTCCAGTTCGTCACCCTCGCCGGGTTCCACGCGCTCAATCACAGCATGTTCGAGCTCGCCAGGCAGTACCAGCGCCGCGGGATGTCGGCGTACTCCGAGCTCCAGCAGGCCGAGTTCGCCGGCGAGCAGTTCGGCTACAGCGCCACGCGCCACCAGCGCGAGGTCGGGACGGGCTACTTCGACGAGGTCGCCCAGGTGATCTCGGGCGGCGCGGCGTCCACCCTGGCCCTGCACGAGTCCACCGAGGCCGCCCAGTTCTGAGCGCCCGCGCGGGCCGTCGCGCACGTCCGCGCGCCGCCCACGCCGTTCCCGGCCCGCCCGCGCTGCGCCGGCCGCGCCCGCCCCGAGGCGAGCGCCGCGCGCGGCGAGGGAGCGGGCCGCGCGGCGCCCTCTCGACGGTGGTCCAGGGGGGGCCGTTCGAGTAGGCTCCGCTCGGGCCGCGATACCCGGCAGCGCCCGGCCGCGTCGCCCGAGCCGAGGTGAAAACAGCTGTGACAACGCAGAGCCCCAGACCGAGCGACGCTGACAGCGGCGGCGCCGCGTCCAATTTCATCCGCAACATCATCGCCGAAGACCTCGCCGCAGGCAGGCACACGCGGGTCGTGACCCGGTTCCCGCCCGAGCCGAACGGATATCTGCACATCGGACATGCGAAGTCGATCCTGCTGAATTTCGGGCTGGCGGCCGACTTCGGTGGCGTGTGCCACATGCGGTTCGACGACACGAACCCTGCGGCCGAGGACCTGGAGTATGTCGAGGCCATCCAGCGCGACGTGCGCTGGCTGGGCGGCGACTGGGGCGACAAGCTCTTCTTCGCGTCGGACTACTTCGAGCGGCTGTACGCGTTCGCGGTGGAGCTCATCCGGAAGGGCAAGGCGTACGTGTGCAGCCTGAGCGAGGCGGAGACCCGCGAGATGCGCGGCACCGTCACCGAGCCCGGGCGAGACAGCCCCTACAGGAACAGGTCCGTCGAGGAGAACCTGGAGCTCTTCGCCCGGATGAGAGCAGGGGAGTTCCCGGAGGGCGCGCACGTGCTCCGGGCCAGGATCGACATGGCCGCTCCCAACATGAAGATGCGCGATCCGCCGATCTACCGCATCAAGCGCGCGCGCCACTACCGGACGGGCGACGCCTGGTGCGTCTACCCGCTGTACGACTTCGCTCACAGCCTCTCCGACGCGATCGAGGGGATCACCCACTCGATCTGCACGCTGGAGTTCGAGAACAACCGGGAGCTCTACGACTGGTTCATCGAGACCCTCGACGTCCCGTCCCGCCCCCGGCAGTACGAGTTCGCGCGGCTCAACCTGAACTACACGGTGATGAGCAAGCGCAAGCTGCTCGGGCTCGTGAAGGGCGGCCACGTGAAGGGCTGGGACGACCCGCGCATGCCCACGATCGCCGGCCTCCGGCGCCGCGGCGTGACGCCCGAGGCCATCCGCTCCTTCTGCGAGGAGATCGGCGTCGCCAAGACGAACAGCATGGTGGACATCGCGAAGTTCGAGTCGTGCGTCCGCGACGACCTGAACCTCCGCGCCCCGCGCGTCATGGCGGTGCTGCGCCCGCTCCGCGTCGTCCTGGAGAACTACCCCGAAGGGCAGGTGGAGGAGATCGACGCGCCCTACTGGCCCGAGGACGTGCCGAAGCAGGGGTCCCGCAAGGTCCCCCTCTCCCGGGTGCTCTTCATCGAGCGCGACGACTTCCTCGAGGACCCGCCCAAGAAGTGGTTCCGGCTCGCGCCAGGGCAGCAGGTGCGGCTCCGCTACGCCGGCTTCATCACCTGCCGCGAGGTGGTGAAAGATCCGACCACAGGAGAGGTGGTCGAGCTCCGGTGCACCTACGATCACCCCACGAAGAGCGGTGAGGCGCCCGACGGCCGCAAGCCGAAGGGGACGCTGCACTGGGTCTCGGCCGCCCACGCGATCCCCGTCGAGGTCCGGCTCTACGACCGGCTCTTCGCGGTCGAGCGGCCGGACGCGGTCGAGGAGGGAAAGGACTTCCTGGAGAACATGAACCAGGGTTCGCTGGCTTCCCTGACCGGATGCCGGGTGGAGCCGAGCCTGTCCACCGTCGAGCGGGGCAGCCATGTCCAGTTCGAGCGCCAGGGGTTCTTCTTCGTGGATCCGGTCGACTCCGCGCCCGGCGCGCCGGTCTTCAACCGCACGGTGGCGCTCAAGGACTCGTGGTCGAAGCTGGCCGGCGAAAAGCCCGCTCCGGCCGCGGCGCCCGAGGGCGCGGCCGCGAAGGCGCCGCCGCCGAGGCCGAAAGCCGAGCGCGCGACCTTCGAGGAGCGGCTCGCGCGGCTCGACCCGGCGCGCGCCGACAGGGCCAGACGCCTCGTCGAGGCGCGCGGGATACCCGGCGACGACGCCCTCGTCCTGGCCGAGGACGACGGCCTCCTGCGGCTGTTCGAGGAGGCCGTGGCGGTCCACGACAACCCGAGGAGCGCCGCCAACTGGGTCATCCACTCGCTCTCGCGCGAGCTGAAGGACAGGAAGACAGGCGACCTGCCCTTCTCAGGTGCGCAGCTCGGCGAGCTCCTGGCGCTGATTGATGACGGGACGATTTCCGGAAAGATCGCGAAAGACGTCCTCGCTGAGATAATGCAGCAGGGCGGTAGCCCGCGGGCCATCGTGGAACGCAGAGGGCTCCGGCAGGTGGCCGACGAAGGCGCCCTGGAGCGCATCGTCGACCAGATCATCGCCGGGCACCCCGGCGAGGTTTCCCGCTTTCGCGCCGGGAATACGAAGCTGATCGGGTTCTTCGTCGGCCAGGTCCTGAAGGCCTCCGGCGGCAAAGCGAACCCCGACCTGGTCAATACGCTGCTGACCAGGAAACTGGCGTAAATCTCCCACCCACACGCTGCTTCGCTTCCCCCCCTGCTCGGGGTGCGCGGGAGTGCTGCGCTCTGCGTTGCCCCGCGCCCAACACCTGACTACGTGATGCCTGTCATGGCAGTGTGGAGAAAGATATCCCGCAAAATGTCCATAAAAAAATTGAATTTGAGAGCTGGCGTGATGTAGATGAGATTAGGACTATGGAATCTGCACGCCAGTTCGCTCTCATCGTCTGCGTGGCGGTATCGTCCTCGCAGGCTGCTTGTATCGCGTCGACCGAGCTCGATGGGCTCGATGGCGAGGATGAGGCGGTGGCGGAGGTGCAGCAGGAGGTCGTGGTCTACAACGCGCTGACCCGTAACGCGCTGACCCGCAACGCGCTGACCCGCAACGCGTTGACCCGTAACGCACTGACCCGCAACGCGCTGACCCGCAACGCACTGATGGGCAATTCGCTCACGAGCGAGGCGCTCCGTGACCCCGAGGCGAGGGAGCTCCTCAGCTTCATTGTGAGCTGCGCTCTCCCCGAGGACGAGAGCATCGAAGTCGACGTCGGCCGCAAGTCGTACACCTTCGCCGGGGAGCTCGGGCTCGCGTCCGAGTGGGGCAAGAAGAACGGCTCGTGTGGCGAAAAGTGCCAGGAGTGGGTCTCGGCCTGCCTGCTCTCGCGCGTGAACTACCGGGGCGAGCACGTCATGATCTCGCTCCGCGGGAAGGACGACGCGCTCTCGTCCACGAGGACGGAGCGCGACAGGTACGACGCGCCGGAGGCGACCTACTACGGCAACGTCTTCCTGGACACCCAGCGCCGCTTCGCGTGCCTCGCGCCCGGGAAGCGGTCGATCCCGCGCGTCTGCGGGCCCTCGCTCGACGGCTGCGTGGTCGAGGTGGTGGGCGAATGTGAAGACGTGTGCGATGGGCCACGGCGCGACGGCAGCTTCACGGACTGCCGCGACCGGGAGCCCGTCCTCACGCTCCCGTGCGGCACCGGCATCTTTCCGCGCGGCACCGACCGGTACAAGGCTTCGGTGAGCGTCTTCCTCGAGTAGCATCGCGCAGCGTGGAGTCCGGCGCCGTCCTCGCGAGCCGCTTCGTCGTCGAGCAGCAGGCTGCGGCCGGGGGGATGGGGACGGTCTACCGCGCCCACGACCGCCTCGACGGCCGCCCTGTCGCCCTCAAGCTCCTGCACAGCCGCGAGGCCTTCGACGTCGAGCGCTTCGAGCGCGAGTCGCAGATCCTGGCCGAGCTGAGCCACCCGGGGATCGTGCGGTACGTCACCCACGGCCGGACGGGCGCCGGGGACCACTACCTCGCCATGGAGTGGCTGGAGGGCGAGGACCTCGCGGCGTGCCTCGCGCGCCGGAAGCTCTCGCTCGCCGAGAGCCTCGGGGTGCTGCGCAGGACGGCGGACGCGCTCGCCTTCGCGCACTCGCGCGGGATCATCCACCGCGACGTCAAGCCGAGCAACATCTTCCTCGTCGCCGGCGACGTCGGCCAGCTCAAGCTCGTCGACTTCGGGATCGCGCGGCCCGACGGGGAGTCGCGGCGGCTCACCTACACGGGCGGGATCCTCGGAACGCCGGGGTACATCTCGCCCGAGCAGATCGAGAGCGGGAGCCCCCTCGACGCGCGCGCGGACGTGTTCTCGCTCGCGTGCGTGTTCTACGAGTGCATCGCGGGCCGCCCGGCCTTCGAGGGGGCGCACGTCATGGCGGCGCTCGCCAAGCTCCTGTTCCAGCAGACGCCCCGGCTGCGCGACGTCCGCGCGGACGTGCCGGAGCCGCTGGAGCTCCTCGTCGACCGGATGATGGCGAAGAACCCCGAGGAGCGGCCGCGCGACTGCGGCGACGTCGGGGTGCAGCTCGCGCAGATCGCGGAGGCGCTGGACGCCTGGGCGACGCCGCGGCCCAGCACGCTGGCGTCCCAGCGCGACTCGACCATGCGCTCGGCGCGGCCCCCGGGCTTCCTCACGCGCAGCGAGCAGCGGCTCGTGTCCCTCGTGCTCGCCGGCGAGCCGGACGACGTCGAGATGAGCGTGGCGGCGGCCGGCGGCGTCCCGAGCGCCTCGGACGTGTCGAGCGTGCTGCAGGAGCTCTCGAACGAGGGCCCAGGCTCCGCGGTGCCGCGCTCGGAGGTGCGGGCGGCGGTGGAGCCCTACGGCGCCCATATCACCGAGATCTCGCGCGGGTCGCTCATCGCGATCCTCGCCGGCGCCGGGAGCGCCGTGGACCGGGCCGAGCGGGCGGCGCGGTGCGCGCTCGCGCTGCGGGCGCGGTTCCCGGGCATCCCGCTCGCCGTCGCGACGGGGCGCGGGGTGTCGTCGGCGAAGCTCATCGAGGGCGACGTGATCGACCGGGGGGTGCGCGCCCTGCGGGCGGCGCAGGGCGGGGTCGTCCGGCTCGACGACGTGACCGCCAGCGTCGTCGGCGGCCGGCTCAAGGTGGACTCGGACGAGAAGGGGCCGTTCCTCGCGAGCGAGACGGCGGCCGACGAGAGCACCCCGGTCCTCCTCGGCAAGCCGAGCCTGTGGGTCGGCCGCATCCGCGAGCTGTCGATGCTGGAGGGCGTGTTCTCCGGGTGCGTGAGCGAGTCGCTGGCGAGCGCGGTGCTCGTGCTCGGCGCGGCCGGGGCCGGCAAATCGCGGCTTCGCCTGGAGTTTCTCACCCGGGTGCGGCGCCAGCTCGCGGGGCTGGAGATCCTCTCCGGCCGGGCCGAGTCGGTGGCCGCGGGGTCGCCGTTCGGCCTCATCGCGGACGCGATCCGCCGGACGGCGGGGATGCGCGAGGGCGAGCCGGTGGAGTCCCGGCGGCGCAAGCTGAAGCGCCGGCTGGCGCGCCACCTGAAAGGCGACGCGCTGAACCGGGTCGCGGCCTTCCTGGGCGAGCTCACGCGGACGCCGTTCCCCGACGGGGAGACGAGCGGGCTGCGCGCGGCGCGCGAGAACGCGATGCTGATGGCCGACGCGACGCGCGCGGCGTGGGAGGACTGGCTCGCCGCCGAGTGCGCGGCGCAGCCGGTGCTGCTCGTGCTCGAGGACCTGCAGTGGGGCGACCCGGCGACGGTGCGCCTCATCGACCAGACGCTCCGGAACCACCGGGACCTGCCGCTCATGCTGCTCGCGCTGGCCCGACCCGAGGTCAGCAAGCAGTTCCCCGGCCTGTGGACCGACCGCGAGGTGCAGACGATCAAGCTCGGGCCGCTGCCGGCCAAGGCGAGCGAGCGGATGGTGCGGAGCGCGCTCGGCGAGGAGACGTCCGCCGAGGTCGTGGCGCGGGTCGTGGAGCGGGCCGACGGCAATCCGTTCTACCTGGAGGAGCTCATCCGCGCGGTCGCCGACGGCAAGGGGGACGTGCTGCCCGACTCGGTGCTGGGCACGGTCGAGGCGCGGCTCGACGCCGAGGGGCACGAGGCGAAGCGGGTGCTGCGGGCGGCGAGCATCTTCGGCGATCGCTTCTCGAAGCTCGCGGTGGCGGCGCTGCTCGGCGGCGCCACGCGCGTGAGGGAGACCGAGACGTGGCTCGACGCGCTGGCGGCGCGCGAGCTCATCGCGCCGGCCTCGACGCCGGGGTGGCTCATCCCGACCGACTACGTGTTCCGGCACGCGATCGTGCGCGAGGCCGCGTACGCGATGCTGACGGAGCCGGATCGCGCCCTCGGGCACAAGCTGGCCGGCGAGTGGCTCGAGCGCAGCGGGCACACCGACGCGATGGCGATGGCGGAGCACTTCCGGCTCGGCGGCGAGCCGGAGCGCGCGGTGAAGTGGTACCGGCGGGCCGCGGAGCAGGCGCTGGAGGCGAACGATCTGGCGAGCGCGCTCGCGCGCGCCGAGATGGGCGTCAAGTGCGGGGCGGCCGACGAGGAGCTCGGGCGGCTGCGGCTGGTGGAGGCCGAGATCAGCCTGTGGCAGCAGGAGACGGCGCTCGCCGCGCAGCGCGGCACCGAGGCGGCGAGCCTCGTCCGGACCGGCAGCACGGCGTGGTTCCGCGCCATCGGGCAGGTGATCGTGGCGGAGGGGAAGCTCGGCCACTTCGATCGCGTCGAGGCGTGGGTGGCGCGGGCGGCCGAGGCCGCGGGCGCGATGAGCGCCCGGATCATGTGCCTGTGCGAGGCGGCGACGTACCTGATCTTCGGCGGCCGCTACGCGGCGGCCGACAAGCTGATCCGGATGCTCGACGCTGTCGCGAGCGAGCCCGGGGGGCTCGATCCGCAGGCGGCGGGGCTCTACCAGCAGGCGCGCGCGATCCGGGCGCAGACGAAGGGCGACATCGGGGCGGCGCTGAGCGGGCTCACGGCGGCGGTCGCGGCGTTCGAGCAGGCCGGCGACCGCCGGAACGCCTGCGCGGTGCGCGAGAACCTGGGCTTTCTGTACTGCGAGCTCGGCGATTTCGAGGTGGCCGAGTCGGCGCTCCGGACGGCGCTCGCGGCCGCGCAGCGCATGGGCCTCGACGATCTGGAGACGGCCGCGCTCCAGAACCTCGGCTACGTCATCGCCCACCTCGGGCAGCTCGAGGAGGCGAAGCTCCTCGAGCAGCGCGCGGCCGCGGCGTTCCAGCAGCAGGGCGACCGGCGGATGGAGGGCGTGACGCTGACGTACCTGGCGAAGATCCTGCTGCTCTCGGGCGATCCCGCGGCCGCCGAGCGCGAGGCGCGCGCCGCGGTCGAGGCGCTGACGGTGGCGCCGCCGCTCCGCGCCGCCGCCGTCGCGGTGCTCTCGCGCGCGCTGCTCGCGCAGGGCCGCCGGGAGGAGGCGCTGCCGGCCGCGCGCGAGGCGTTCGCGCAGCTCGAGGCGGCGGGCTCGCTCGAGGAGGGCGAGTCGCTGGTGCGGCTCGCCTACGCCGAGGCGCTCGCCGCCGCGGGGGCCGAGCTCGAGGCGGCGGCGGCGCTCGCCGCCGCGCGCGAGCACCTGCTCAGCCGCGCGGAGAAGATCAGCGACCCGAGCTTCCGCGAGCGCTTCTTGACGTGCGTGCCCGACAACGCGAGGACCCTGGCGCTCGCCGGGTGACGCCTCAGGGGGCCTCGCCCCCGGCCGCGTGGAGCCGGGCGGGCGCGCTGGAGGGCTCGTGCAGCTCGCCGGCCCCGGTCGCCTGCCGGCTCGCCCGGGAGCTCAGGAGGCGGAGGGCCTCGCGGTAGCCGTCGAGGGTCCCGATCTCGACGTACGCGTGCCCGGCGCGGACGCCGAGCGCCACGCCCCCGCGGGCGATGTACTCGTTGATGAGGGGGCCGATGTGCTCGTCGCGCCGGCTCCGCTCGCGCCAGAGCTCGTGGAGCTCCTGGAGCACGGCGCCGGTCAGCTTGAAGGCGCCCCAGACCCAGCGCGAGGTGGCGTCGCGGCGCCTCGTCTGGATCTCGACGACGCGCCCCTCGCCGTCGGTGACGACGGCGTCGAAGCGCTCCGGGTGGTCGACCGGGAAGAGGAGGAACGAGAGCGCCTGAGCGTGGAGCGCGGACAGCCCGTCTTCGGGGAACCAGATCGTGTCCGGTAGGCCGACGTACACGAGATCTTCCGGCGCGATGAGCGGGAGCGCGCGGAAGACCGCGTCGCAGAGGCCGGCCGGCCGCGGCTGGACGACATATGACAGGCTTGCTTGCCCGAACGTGGCCCCGTAGTACTCGAGGAGGTCCGACCTGCCGGACGAGATGACGAAGCAGACCCGGGTCGCGCCGGCGAGCAGCATGCGATCGACGAGGTGCTCGCTCGCGGCGCGGGGCCGCTCGGCGCCCCGCTCGCCGCGGCTGCCGATCGGGAGCAGCTCTCTCGGGAAGGCGCGCGGCTGGAGCCGGCTCTCCCGGTCGGCCGCCGGGATGAGCCCCCACACGGTGGCCTGTCGCCCTCTCACGTGCGCACCGCCTTCGAGCCTCCCCATGGCCCGCTCCAGAGGGCGCGGGCGACGCCCGCACGTGGCAATTTCATCAATACTATCCATTGTTTATGTGAGCGACGCGCTCCGGGGCGGCCGCGCATGAATGGCTGACCGCTCCCGCCACGTCGCTCGTGTGAATTGGAGTCCAACATCGTGACTGCGAACCACGAGATCAAGTCGAGCTCGAGACCCTCTTTGTCAAGCCGAGCTCGATGCAAGCCTGTCACTCCGTGATGAGCTCATGACATGCCAAGCCGGTCGAGCCTCTCGCGCGTCGAGCCGACGCCGGACTCGCGCGTTGCCGGCGCGCTCGGGCGAGTGGCAATCGCCGCGGGGCTGACGCTCTGGCAGAGGAGCATCCAGGACATCAAAGGACGGCGCTCGCTACAGCGAACCCCCTAGAGCGGATCAGGCGTTGACGTAGCGAGCGGCGGTGTGACGGCCGGCGTCAGCTTTCTGTCACGACGTCCGAGAGCGACCCTGCGCGGAGGGGGCGCATGCACCCCATCGGCCGCCGAGGTGCGCTCACGCGGGCAGCGTCGGTCGATCCGAGGCGGCCTCTGCCGCTTCGCGCTCGGCGATGGCGGCGGCGTGGCGGCGCAGCCGGTCGGCCATCACGTTCGGGATGCGCTCCGCGGCCAGGAGCGCGGCGGCGAGCGCGCTGCGCGCGGCGGCGAGCCGGCCGCAGCGCAGCGCGGTGACCGCGCGGATCTCGAGCACCTCGATGTGCTCCTGGCCGACGGAGCTCTGCGCCGAGCGGCCCACGAGGGCGTCCCACGCGGCGTCGCTCCCGTCCCGCGTCGCCAGGTCGATCATGGCGCAGAGCACCTCCTCCGAGGGGCCCATCAGCGCGTCGGCGCGGCCCTCCGCGCGCGCCTGCTCCTGCATCTCGCGCATCCGCTCGAACAGCGCGCGGGCCTCGGCCTGCTCGCCGCAGTAGAAGAGGAAGCGGGCCTCGAGGAGCAGGGCGACCGGCCGGCACGTCCCGCAGAACCGGTGCTGCTCGATCTCGAGCGCGCGCTCGATGTGCGGCTTCGCCGCCGCGAGGTCGTCCATGAGGTAGAGGTACTCGCCGAGGTTGTACTCGCCGACCCGCTCCAGCCCGCTCTGGCCGAGCTCGCGCGCGAGCGAGAGCACCCGCTCGAGGTCGGCGATCATCCGGGTCTTGTCGCCGCGGCACGCCCAGAGGAGCGCGCGGTTGTTCGTCACCGAGCCGAGGTGCAGCGTGTCGTGGTGCGCCTCGCAGAGCGCGATCGCCTGGCCGAGCGCCTCCTCGGCCTCGTCGAGCCGGCCGAGCCCCTGGAAGACGAAGCCGAGCATGAGCAGCGAGATGACCCGCGTCTCGTAGCCGTCGTCGCCGAGCGAGGAGGACGCAGCCGCCGCCCGCTCGAGCGCGGCGGCCGCCTGCTCCTCGCGGCTGAAACGGTGCAGCGAGCGCCCGACGCCGAGCGCGAGGCGCGCGGCGAGCGCCGGCGACAGCGCGATCCCGGCGGCGAGCGCGCCCGCCTCCTCGACGCGCTCCTCGGAGCTCTTGAACTCGTCCATCCAGTCGAGCGCCGTGGCCTCGTCGAGGAGGATGTCGATCTGCGCCGGGACGTCGCCCCGCGCGCGCGCGATGGTCCGCGCGCTGGCGAAGTCGGCGAGCGCGTCGTGGTAGCGGCCCAGGCGGTAGCGCATGAGGCCGCGGCCCCGGTGCGCGGCGGCGCGGTCGGGGCGCGCGCGCGGCGGGCTCGAGGGGGCGCCGTCGCGCGATGGACGCGGCGGGATCGAGGGGGCGCTCGCGCCCTGCGACGCCG